>DATIOA010000125.1:0-14173 GCA_035473575.1 Rudaea sp.
GTCTGTCCGCCGCCACTGGCGGTCAGTTGAGCTACACGATGGTCGTGCCCGCGGGCGCCACCGGACTGTCGTTCAGCATCTCCGGCGGTACCGGCGATGCGGACATGTACGTCAAGTTCGGTTCCGCGCCGACGCTGTCGAGCTATGACTGCCGTCCGTACGTCACCGGCAACAACGAAACCTGCACCATCTCCAATGTGCAGGCCGGCACATACTACGTGATGCTCAACGGCTACGCCGCGTTCTCGGGCGTCTCGCTGGTGGGCAGTTACACGGCTGGTGGCGGTGGTGGCGGTGGCGGTTGCACGCCGAGCGGCACTGTGTTGTGCAGTGGCAGCACTGTGACGGGTCTGGCGGCGACGACCGGCAACTGGAGCTCGACCTATACGATCGTGATCCCGTCCGGTTCGACCAAGCTGACCGTTGCGATCTCCGGCAGCAGCGGCGATGCAGATCTGTATGTGCGCAAGGGTTCGGCTCCGACGACGTCGAGCTACACCTGCCGTCCGTACCTGACCGGCGACAACGAGACCTGCACGATCAGCTCGCCGACGGCTGGCGCGACGTACTACATCCGCGTGCGCGCTTATGCGACGTACTCGGGCGTGTCACTGACGACGACGATCCAGTAACGACGAAGTGGACCACCGACAGGCCGCGTGAGCGGCCTGTCTTTTTGCGGAAACATGCATGGACCATCATCGTGATGGTCCATGCAGCCGAACCGGATGCCGATGGGGATCGCGCCGGGTTCGAGGGGGACTGGAGCGCCGTGCGTCCGGTCATCGCGTGCAGCGCATCACGTTGTTTCCCTAGACGATGACTCCTGTCTGCACGAACCGGAGACCCCAATGCGCCGGATAGCCTTACTCAAGAATTTCGCCAAGCGCGCCTGCGTGGCCGCGCTGGTCCTTTGTGCCACATCGGCTTTTGCACTGGAACAATCCACGGGCGTCGAACCCGATGCCGAACACGAGGCATTGGTCGCCAATCCCTATGCCAGTTCCGGCAGTTGCGGCGTGGAACGCTGGTCGGTGAAGACCGGTACCGACGCGGACGTCGGTTCGGTGAATCTATCCGTATCCCAGTCCAACGACATCGTCACGATGCGTAGCTGGACCGCGCCGAATCCAATTCCGCCGAACAATCGCGTTGCGCCCTACGAAACAACCGTGTGGGTGCTCGATGCGACCCTGACCGAGTACAAGCTCGAGAACGATTCGGATTACCACCTGGTCATCAAGGACGCGTCCGGCAACACCATGATTGCCGAGATTCCGGATCCGGCCTGCGTCGGTGCAGGCAGTCCGTTCGCCAGCGACATCCAGAATGCGCGCGCGCAGTTCGACGCGCAATACACCGCGACAACGAGTTTCCAGACCGTCAACATTCCGGTCCAGCTCACCGGCATGGGCATGTTCGATTTCCTGCACGGCCAGACCGGCGTGGCGCCGAACGGCATCGAATTGCATCCCGTGCTCGGCATCGTATTCAATCCGAGCGGCGGCGGTTCACCCGATTTCGCGCTTTCGGCATCGCCGCAGAGCGTGAGCGTCAACCAGGGCGCCAGCGCCGGCACCACGGTTGCGGTGACGCCATCCAACGGCTTCACCAGCGCCGTGTCGTTCAGCGCCTCGGGCTTGCCGAGCGGCGTGACCGCGGCATTCAGTCCGGCCAGTTCCTCGGCATCGACCACGCTGACCCTGACCGCGGCCAGCACGGCCACGGCGGGTCCGGCGACCGTCACGGTTACCGGCACTTCCGGCAGTCTGTCGCACGCCACGACGGTGAACCTGACCGTGGTCGCCGGTGGCGGCGGCGGTGGCTCGACTGCTGTATACAATTCCACTTTGAAGGCGCCCGGATGCGCTGCGGTCGGGGCGTCCTGCGATTCCGGCACCTTGCTGGTCGGACGCGGCACGATGTCCGGCGGCGCCGAGCCGAACCAGCCCAACACGATCAACAACTCGTGCGCCGACGGCGGTTCCGGCACCTTCCATGCAGACGAGTCCAACGATCGCATCGTGATCAGTTCCACCGACGGCGGACCGCTGACCGCAGGCAAAACCGCACAGGTCACCGCCACGCTGTGGGCATACGGTACGGCGAACGCGATCGACTTCTACTCGGCTGCCAATGCCAGCAATCCGAGCTGGACATTCCTCAGTTCGATCAGCGCTTCCGCGGCAGGCACGCAGTCGTTGTCCACGACGTTCACCCTGCCGACCGGCGGCTTGCAGGCGGTACGCGCACACCTGCGCTACAACGGCAGCGCAGCGGCGTGCAGCACCGGCAGCTACGACGAATCCGACGACCTGATCTTCGCGGTGTCCTCGACTGCGCCGGCGCCGGACTTCTCGATCGCCGCGTCGCCGGCTTCGTTGAGCGTGGCACAGGGCGCCAACGGCACCAGCTCGGTGACAGTCTCGCCGCAGAACAGTTTCAGCGGCAGCGTGGCGCTGAGCGCATCGGGACTGCCGTCGGGCGTGACCGCGTCGTTCAATCCGGCAAGCACGACCGGGTCGAGCACGCTGACCCTGAGCGCGAGCAGCACCGCCGCGACCGGCAATGCGACAGTGACCATCACCGGCACGTCCGGGTCGCTGACTCACACGGCAACGCTCAGTCTTGCGGTGACGGCGTCCAGCGGCGGCTGCACGCCGAGCGGCACAGTCTTGTGCAGCGGCAGCATCGTGACGGGTTTGTCGGCGACCAAGGGGAACTGGAGCCCGTACTACTCGATCGTGGTTCCATCGGGTGCATCCAGCCTGACGGTTTCGATTTCGGGTGGCACGGGCGATGCTGACCTATATGTGCGCAAGAGCTACCACCCGACGCTGTCGAGCTACACCTGCCGTCCGTACCTGACCGGCAACAGCGAAACCTGCACGATCAGTTCGCCGGCGGCGGGAACGTACTACATGGCTGTGGAAGCCTATGCGGCCTACTCGGGCGTGACGCTCAAGGTGACGGTCAAGTAACCGCGCCGAAATCCACGGAACGTGCCGCAGCTGCGGCACGTTTCCTCAACTTCACAAGGGCCGCGCAATGCGGCCCCTGTTTTTTTTTTGGAATCGAATCAAGCGCCTTCGAAGCGATTGGCGTCGCGATTCTTGCGCACGCGCTGCGGATCCCACACGCGTCCGTTCATGGCGATGTAGACGCCGTCGGGCAAGGCTTGGATCGCGCCGACCGCGCAGCCGATGTTGAACACCGCGTCCGAACCCTGGAAGCGCGCCGGATTCAGCGCGCCGGTCAGCACGATGGTCTTGCCCGCGATGCCGGTGAGTGCGCGCGCGGTTTCCACCATCGTGTCGGTGCCGTGGGTCACCAGCACGTGCCGGTGCGGCTGCGCGGCGATCGTGCGCCGGATCAAATCCCGGTCGGCGTCGTCCATGTGCAGGCTGTCCTTGCGCATCAGCGCGATCACCTCAAACTCGAAGGCGACGCCGAGCTGCTTGAGGATGTCGCCGATCTGCGGCGCGCCGATCTGGTAGGCGGACTTGTCGTCGAAGTAGATCTTGTCGATCGTGCCGCCGGTGGCGACGACGGTCAGGTGTTGCAACATGGTCTGATCCTCAATAACTGTCGCCGGCCAATACCTGCGCGTCTTTCAGGCCGTCGGACTTCAGGCGCAGCAGGCCGTGGTCGGCGAAGCGGCGCGCGGCGGCGGCGGGGCGCGGATCGTTCTCGGCGCGCAGCGCCCATTCGGCGTGGCGCGCGAGCAGGGACAGCGCCAACATGCGCGCCAATCCGAACGCGAGTTCGCGGCCGCCGGCTTCGAGGCGTTCGCGCTCGCCGGTCGAGGCTTTCTGCAGCCAGTCGGTGATGCGCGTCGCCGCCTCGCGCGCAGCGCGTGCGCATGGCTCGAGCTCGGGCGCCTGCACCTGCGACAGGATCGTGCGTTGCGCCGAAAGAAGCGGTTGCAACCCGCCGGCGGCGCGCAGCGCGCGCAGGAAATCCAGCGCCTGCACGTTGCTCGCGCCTTCCCAGATCGGCCAGACCTGCGCGTCGCGCAGCAGTTGCGGCACGCCGCTGTCTTCGAGATAGCCGACGCCGCCGATGCACTCGCAGGATTCCGAGGCGATCGCCACGGCGAGTTTGCCTGTCCAAAGTTTTGCCAGTGGCGTGAGCAGGCGCAACAGGTTTTGCTGCGCCTCGTCGGCTTGCCCCGCCTGCACGCGGCCGAGAAGTTCCGTCACAAAGAACGTAAGGTGGAACGCCGCCTCGAACTCGGCCTGCATGCCGGCGAGGGTGTCCTGGAACAACGGCTGTTCGGCGAGCGGCTTGCCGAACACCACGCGCCGGTTCGCGTAATCGCGCGCCAGCGCGATGCAACGGCGCATGGTGGCGAGCGCGCCGACCGCGTTCCAGGTGCGCGTGATGTTGAGCACCGGCGCGATCTGGCGCACGCCGAATTTCGCTTCGCCGACGAGTTCGGCGGGCGTGCCGTTGAGGTGGATCTCGGCCGTGGGCAGCTCGCGCGTGCCGAGCTTGTCCTTGAGCCGGTCAATGGCGATGTTGCGCCAGCGCCCGTCGGGCTTGCGCGGTTCGAGATAGAACAGCGCGAGCGCATCGGACCCGGTGGGCGCACCGGCCGGGCGCGCCAGCGCCAACGCGGCCTGCGCGTTGATCGCCGAGGTGAACCACTTGCGCCCGTACAGGCGCCAGCGGCCGTTTTCCTCGCGCGCGACGGTTTCGGTGCCGGCCACGTCCGAGCCGCCGGCATTCTCGGTCATCCACTGGCCGGCGATCCAGAATTGTTCCGGGTCGCGACTGAGCAAATGCGGCAGTGCGCGCTCGATCAGGCGCTGGTTGCCGGAAGCCTTCAACGCGGTCGCGGCGCCGTCGGTCATCGCCAGCGGGCAGGTGTAGAACTCGCTGGCGCAATGGAACAGGTATACCAGTGAAAATTGGTGCACGCGCGCGTGCGCGCCATGCGTCGTTTCGTGGCCGGCGGCGACGAGGCCGTGGCGCGCAGCCAGTGGCTGCGCGGCGATCCAGGCTGGAGTCAATTCGATGCGGTCCACGCGCTCGCCCCAGACATCCCATTGCGTGAGTTTCGGTTCGACGCGTTCGCGCGTGCGCGCCAGCGTCCACGCACTGGCAGCGTATTCGCCGAGGTCGGTCAGGTCCGATTCGATCGCGCCGAGCACGTTGCGCGGCAGCACGCGGCGCAGGTACGAACGCAATACGCGATCGTCCAGATACTGGTTGCTCAACACCGGCGCGGCTTGCAGAAACGGCATGTCCATGTCTCCGCTGGGATGGCCCGATTATACGCAGGCGACGAGAATCATTTTTTGGAAGGTCGTTTGTAATGCCGCGCATCCCACCCCAGCGCGGCGATGACGATCAGCGTCAACGCGATTTCGGCGAAGGCCAGTGCGCGTGCGGTCGGATCGCCCCAGGCCACGCTGACGCCGTGGCAGAAATAGAACAGGCTCACGATGCCGCCGACGAGCACGCCGCGGCGCAGGTTGCCAGGCGCGCTCCACAAGGCGGGCACGAGCGGCAGCACGGCCAGGGCCAGCGTCGGCCAGCGTTGTGCCGGGAGCGGCGGGAACAGCCAGGCGTGCCAGACGATTTGCAACACCAGCAGCGCCGCCAGCGCCACGATGCCGGCGTGCAGGATGTTCCCGTGCGTCTTCATGTGCCGAGCTTCGCCGCGATTTCGGCCACGCGCCGGCCGAGCTTGCGCGCCAGCGTGCGTTCGTCGTCGCTGATAGCGCGGTCGCCGGATGTGCCCGCGACATGGCTGGCGCCATACGGCGAGCCGCCGGTCGTCGTCGTGTTGACTTCAGGCTCGGTGAACGGGATGCCGACGATCAACGCGCCGTGGTGCAGCAGCGGCAGCATCATCGAAAGCGGGGTGGTTTCCTGGCCGCCGTGCAGAGTCGAGGTCGAAGTGAACATGGCGGCGGGTTTGCCGACGAGGGTGCCGGAGGCCCATTCCGCGCCGGTGGAATCCAGAAAATGCTTGAGTGGTGCGGCCATGTTGCCGAAGCGCGTCGGACTGCCGAGGATGATGCCGGCGCATTCGCGCAGGTCGGCGAGCGTCGCGTACGGCGCGCCTTCGGCAGGTTCGGGCGGCTGCGCCACCTGCGTGACCGGCGCCACCGGCGGCACGCTGCGCAGGCGTGCGCGCATGCCGGGTACTTCCTCGACGCCGCGCGCGATGTGGCGCGCGAGCTGGGCCACGCTGCCGTTGCGGCTGTAGTAGACGATCAGGATTTCGGACATCCGCTTGGTGCACTCGGTTGGAATCGGGTAAGTTTGCCAGATTGCGCAAGCAATTCACTGCTATCGCGGTCTGTTGTGCATTCCCGAATGTGGAGAACCCGATGAAAACTGTGTTCGCGTTGTTGTTGGCATTGGCGGCCCCGGCGTTTGCCGCGGCGCCGAAACCTGCGCTCAACGTCAAGACGCTCGACGGTGGAACCTTCGACCTGGCCAGTCAGCAGGGCAAGTGGGTGATCGTGAACTTCTGGGCGACCTGGTGCTCGCCGTGCCTGAAGGAACTGCCGGACATTTCCGCCTATGTCGCCGCGCACAAGGAAAAGGTAGCCGCGATCGGCATGGATTTCGAGGATGCCGAGCCGGCCGACATCGAGAAATTTCTCAAGTCGCATCCGCTGAGTTTTCCGGTGAGCATGGTTGATGTCGATAATCCGCCGAAGGATTTCGGCGCACCGAAGGGCCTGCCGAACACTTACGTGATCGCGCCGGACGGGCACCTGGCCAAGACGTTCCTCGGCCCGATCCAGACCAAGGACCTGCAGGACGTCACTGGAATCCGCTGACTCGTGCCCTGCGCGAAATTCAACGTGCGCGGTCGCGTGCAGGGCGTGGCGTTCCGCGCTTCCACGCGCGGAATGGCGCGGCGTTTGGGCTTGACCGGCCATGCGAAGAACCTGCCAGATGGCAGGGTCGAGGTGCTGGCCTGCGGCGATGCGGCCGCGTTGGACGAACTCGAATCCTGGCTGCGTCGCGGCCCGCCTGCGGCGCGAGTGGATGCGGTGACGCGCACGGTTGCGGAAATACCGCCGCCGGCATCGTTCACGACGGCGTAGCGTTTCTCAGGTTTCGCGCAACCTCGGCCTGAGGCCAGCCAGATTGCACGGCTTCGTGCGTGAATCCAATTGCGCACGCAGCAGCTTTTCCCAAGCCGTGCGGCAGGCCGATGTCGAGCCTGGCAGGCAGAACACGAACGTTGCGTTGGCTAGGCCCGCGAAGGCGCGAGATTGCAGCGTGGAGGTGCCGATTTCCTCGTAGCTCAATGCGCGGAACATCTCGCCGAAACCGGTCATTTCCTTATCGAGCAAGGGCGCGATCGCTTCCGGCGTGGAATCGCGGCCGGTGAAGCCGGTGCCGCCGGTGACGATCACGCCGTCGACCGCAGGATCGGCAATCCACGCCGCGACGACGGCGCGCACCAGATAGCGGTCGTCGCGGGCGAGGCGGCGTTCGTGCAGGCGATGGCCGGCCTGGGTCAGCGATGCGCACAAATAATCTCCCGAGGTGTCGTTGGCCGCAGTGCGCGTGTCCGAGACGGTCAGCACGCACAGGTGCAGGGGAACGAAATGGTCGCTGGCGCTCATGCATTTACCTCGAAATCCTCGGGAGCGAGACCGCGTTCGCTGCGCTGGAACATCATTGTGAGCGCTGCCGTGAAGTCGCGCGTGTAGCCTGCCATGTCGAACAATCCGGAATTGCGGCGCGCGTCCTCGACGCGGCCGCGCAACGCCGCGAGCATCGGCGGGAAACGCGCCAGTTGTACCGCCTTGTCGACGTAATCCTGGTCCGATGTCGCGTTCATCTGCTGCATGCCGTGATGGTGGTTGAGGCTGCCGGCCACGCGCGAGGCAAACGTCTGGCCGGGTTGGGTCAGCAGCGGACAGCCGGCCCACAGCGCATCGCAGGCGGTGGTGTGCGCATTGTAGGGGTTGGTGTCGAGGAACAGGTCGACGCAGCGGTAGCGCGTCAAATGCTCGGCATGCGGCACGCGCAGCGCGAAGATCAGGCGGCGCGGATCGACGCCGGCGGCGTGCGCGGCACGGTGCAGGTGCTCGTCGGCGCCGCTGCCCGGCGGCCCGGCGAGCAGCCACAGCACGCTGTCAGGCGCAGCCTTGAGGATCTTCATCCAGCGCGCGAAACTGCGCAAAGTATACTTCCACGCGTGGTTGAAGCAGGCGAACACGATGGCGCCCTCGGGCAAGGCGTACTGCTTGCGCGCGGGCGGATCGTCGAGCATGCGCGTGCTGTCGGAAGGCTGGTAGCAGCGCGGCAGGAACGCGATCTTTTCGCTGTAGTGGACGCGCTGTTCGGGCGCAATCACGAAGCGGTCGGCGATGAGGTAGTCGCACCACGGCGCGCCGAGCGTGCCCGGATAGGCGAGCCAATTCACCTGCACGCGCGCCGGGCGCAGGGCGAACAGTTCGGGCCTGGAACCTTCGCAATAACCGTCCAGGTCGATCAGGATGTCGGGCCGGTCCTCGCGCAGCTTTAGCAGAGTGCCGTCCAGCGCGCGCGAGGACAGGTCGCGGAATTCGCCGAATCCGGCGGCCAGCCGCTTGCGCAGCCCACTGCCGTCGTCGGGCGTGGTCGCGTAGCCGATCGTGTGCAAGGCCTGCGTGCGCAGGCGTTCGATCAATTCCACGATCAGCAACGCGGTCGGATGCTGGCCGAATCCGGCCGACACGAAACCCACGCGCAGCGGACCTTCATGCCGGCCGTGCGGACGCGGTCCCAGCCGGTTCTGCAGCGGCTCGATCTCGAGTTCGCGCTGGGCGGCGAACGTGCGCGCGCAGGCCAGTTGCTGCGCGGGCGTGGTGTCTTCCACCAGCATGGAGAACGGCGTGATGCCCGGGGCATTGGCATCGATGCCGGCGATAAGGTGCCGCGACAACGGCGGCAGCGCGCGCCAGTCGCACAGGCGCCGGTGCAGATACGTCAGTTGCGACAACGCCGGAAAGTAATCCGGAACGAGTGCCAGGCATGCCTCGAAGGCGCGTACCGCCGCGGCGAAGCGACCTTCCTTGTCCTCGCCGAGGCCGAGCTGGTACTGGTATTGCGGGTTCGTCGGCGCCAGCCGCGCGGCCTCGCGCCACGCCGCCACGGCGCCGGGCTTGCGTGCCGCGTCGAGCACATTGCCGAGCACGAAGTGTGCGTCCGCCCAATGCGGTGTCAGCTGGACCGCGCGCTGCGCGCTCGCCTCGGCGCGATTGAGCTGGCGCACGGACAGCAGGGCTGCGGCCTGGTTGACCCAGGCGCGCGCGTAATCCGGGCGCTGCGAGATCGCCTTGGCGAAGCATTCGGCTGCGCCGTAATAATCGCCGCGCGCATCAAGCAGGCTGCCGAGGTTGTTCAGAGCCGCGGCGTGGTGCGGCGACAGGGTCAGCGCATGGCGCAGGGCGCGCTCGGCCTCGCCGAATTCGCGTTGTGCCGTAAGCAGGCTGGCCAGGTTGCACCAGTTCTCGACCGATTGCGGCGCGAGTTTCAAGGCCTGGTCCAGCGCGCGCCGCGCGACGTCGAATTCGCCCTGTTGCAGGGCGCAGATGCCGGACAATCGCCACAGTTCGGCTTGCTCGGGGTAGCGCCGCAACAAAATCTCGGCGCGCGCGCGCGCCGGGCCGAGTTCGCCCTGCGACAGCAGTTCGATCAACTCGGTGAGTCCTTGGCTTAGGGCGGGATCGAAAGTCACGAATCGCTCCCCGGTGGGGATACGAATGTTGCCACAAAAGCGCGCAGTTACGCTGACAACGCCTGCATCTGCTCCGCCTGGAATTCCTGCGCCAGCGGATCGAGCAGGGCGTCGAGATCGCCGTTGAGGATTTCCGGCAGGCGATGCAGGGTCAGGCCGATGCGGTGGTCGGTCACCCTGTTTTGCGGAAAATTGTAGGTGCGGATTTTCTCGCTGCGGTCGCCGGAACCGACTTGCAATCGCCGGCTGTCGGCCTGGGCCGCGCTTTGCTTGGCGCGCTGTTCGGCGAGTAGGCGCGCTTTCAGCAACGACAATGCGCGCGCGCGATTCTTGTGCTGGCTGCGCTCGTCCTGGCATTCCACGACGATGCCGCTGGGCAAGTGCGTGATGCGGATCGCCGAGTCGGTCTTGTTGACGTGCTGGCCGCCGGCGCCGGACGCGCGGAACGTGTCGATCTTGAGGTCGGCGGGATTGAGCTCCACTTCTTCGATCTCGTCCATCTCCGGCAGGATTGCGACCGTCGCCGCCGAGGTGTGGATGCGGCCTTGCGCCTCGGTCGCCGGCACGCGCTGCACGCGGTGCGCGCCGGATTCGAACTTGAGTCGTGCGAACACGCCCGCGCCTTCGATGCGCGCGACGATTTCCTTGTAGCCGCCGTGCTCGCCGGGATTTGACGACAGGACTTCCACGCGCCAGTCGCGCGACTCGGCGTAGCGCGCGTACATGCGGAACAGGTCGCCGGCGAAGATCGCGGCCTCGTCGCCGCCGGTGCCGGCGCGCACTTCGAGGAAGATGTTGGCGTCGTCGCGGTCGTCCTTGGGCAGCAGCAACACGTTCAATTCGCGGTCGAGCGACTCGTGCCGTGCCTGCAAGTCGGCGACTTCGGATTCGGCCAGTTCGCGCAAGTCGGGATCGTTGAGCATCGCACGCGCTGCGGCCAGCGATTTTTCCATCGCGTCGAAGCGCGCGAGCGTGTCGGCGAGCGGCTGCAACTGCGCGTATTCGCGCGACAAGTCGCGAAAGCGCGCATTGTCGCTGGTCGCCTCGGGCTGGGCGAGCAGCAGGGCGACTTCCTGATGGCGTTCGGCAAGTGTGTCGAGCCGGCGCCGGATCGACGGCATCATGCGCCGGAATCCTGACTGTCGTCGGCCGCGTCGAACAGGCGTTCGGCGGCGCGCAGCAGTTCGGCATCGCCGCGCAACGCGGCCGCGCGCAGGCTTGCGCTCGGCGCGTGCATCAGCTTGTTGGTGAGCGTGTGGGCGAGATATTCCAGCGCCTGTTCGGGCGAGCGCCCGTTCGCGAGCAACGCACGTGCGCGGGCGAGTACGGCGTCGCGCTGTTTTTCGGCGGCGCGGCGCATCAGCGGCAACGGATTGCCGGCCTCAAGCGCGCGCCGCCAGGCGACGTAATGCGTCACCGACAGGTCGATCAGCGCGTCGGCTTCGGCAGCGGCTTCCTGACGCGAGCGCAGGTTCGCGTCGACCGCCTGGCGCAGGTCGTCAATGGTGTAAAGGTATACATCTTCCAGCGTGGAAACTTCCGCTTCGATGTCGCGCGGCACGGCGAGATCGACGAGGAACATCGGCCGGCGCCGGCGCGCGGCGATCGCATCGGCGACCATCGCGTGCGTCAGCACCGGTTCGCGGCTGGCGGTGGAGCTGATCACGATGTCGGCTTCGGCCAAATGCCGCGGCAGATCGGCCAGCGTGATGGCATACCCGGAAAAACGCCCGGCGAGCGCCTGTGCGTTTTCCAGCGTGCGGTTCGCGACGATGAGGCGCCGCACGCGCGATTCGGCCAGATGGCGGGCAGCCAGCTCCATCGTTTCGCCCGCGCCGATCAGCAGCACGCAGGCTTCGCTCAAGTCGGCGAACAGGCGCTCGGCGAGGCGCACCGCGGTGAACGCGACCGAAACGGGGTTTGCACCGATGCGCGTTTCCGTGCGCACACGCTTGGCCACGGCGAAGGTTTGCTGCAGCAGGCGTTCCATAGGCGCACGCAAGGTGCCAACATCGCGCGCGAGCTGGTAGGCGTCCTTCACCTGGCCGAGGATTTGCGGCTCGCCGAGCACCATCGAATCCAGGCCCGTGGCGACGCGGAACAGATGGCGCACGGCGGCGTCGTCCGCGTGGCGGTAGAGGAACTCGTCGAGCCTGCGCGCGTCCAATTCGTGATGGCCCAGCAGCCAGTCGCGCGGCACGGCTTCGGCGCCGGTTTCCACGTCCACGTACAACTCGGTGCGGTTGCAGGTGGACAGGATCAGGGCCTCGTTCACGCCGGCCTGACGCGCCAGGTCCGACAATGCGGCCGGCATCGTTTCGGGCGCGAACGCCACCTTTTCGCGCACCGGCAGTGGCGCGGTCTGGTGGTTGAGTCCGAAGGCGAGCAGGGTCATGTCGGCTAAACTACGGGCATATCGACTGGAAACCTCGATGACAACATTGTACCGCCTCGGCGCCGCCGTCATTGTGGCCATCCTTGCCGGATGCGCCAGCCTGCCGGCGCGGCGCCAGCCCGCGGCTTCGCCGCAGCCGCTGCAGCATCTGGCCATCGCGCCGGTGCCTGCCGACGCGGATGTGCTGGCGATGAAACTCGCCGGCCAGTTCGCGCTGGAAAGCGGCGATGTCGCCAAGGCCGCGCATGAATTCGCGCGCGCGGCGGCGCTTGCCGACGATGCCGATCTCGCCGACGACGCAGTGGAAGTGGCCATTGCCGCGAAGGATTGGGATCTGGCCAGATCAGGCATCGCGCGCTGGCAGGAGTTGCGCGCGGACGACCCCGCGCTGTGGCAGGCGCGCGCACGCGTCGCCTTGCACGATGGCAAGTCCGATGCCGCGCTGGACGATTTGCGGCGTTTGGCGCAGCAGTCCGATGGCAAGGGCTGGAGCGCCATCGGCCGCGTGCTCATCGCATCCGCGGACAAGCAAGGCACCGGCGCGCTGCTGCAGGAATTGGCGACGCCCGTGGCGCTCGGCAAGAAATCCAGGACCTGGGTCGCGGTCAGCGAGCTGGCCGATCATCTGGGTGCCGACGCGCTGGCCGGTGCTTTGGCCAAGGATGCCATTACCCGTTTCGGCGATGCGCCGGCCTACGTCTGGGGCGCGGAGCTCAAGCTCAAGCGCGGCGACAAATCCGCTGCGCACGCGCTGTTCGTCGAAGCGCTCAAGCGCAACGCCGGCGACACGCACCTGCGCGTGGCCTATGCGACCGTGCTCGGGCAGATGGGCGAAAATGCCGAGGCGGCGAAAGTGCTCGCGGGCGGCAAGCAGGACGATTACAGCTACTCCGCACGCGCCGCCTATGCCGCACGCGCGAACGACAAGGCCTTGATCGCGCCGCTGTACAAGGAACTGCTCGCCGACAAGGCGCCGCGCAACGGCACGCGCCTGAACCTGCTCGGCGAATTGGCCGAACTGCTCGAGCACAAAGCCGAGGCGCTGGCCTGGTACGAAAAGGTTCCGGCCGACGACGTACACTGGCCGCAGGCGCAATTGCGCACCGCCCTGCTGCTCGATCAAACCGGGCATACCGCGCAGGCGCTGGACCTGCTGCACCAGTTGCAGGCACGCAGCGGCGACGACGACCGGCAGGTTGGCGACACCTTTCTGATGGAAGCCGAGATCCTCGACCGGCACCAGCGCGGCGAGGAAGCCGTCGCCGTTTACGATCGCGGCCTGCAGGTGCTGCCGGACGATCCGCGCCTGCTCTATGCGCGCGCCCTGCTCAATGGCGATCTCGATCGCATTGATGCCTCGGTGCGCGACCTGCGTCGATTGCTGGCACTGCAACCGAGCAACGCCGACGCGTTGAATGCGCTGGGCTACACGCTCGCGGATCGCACCAAGGACCAGGCCGAAGCGCTGACGCTGATCGAAAAGGCGCTGACGCTCAAGCCCGAAGAACCCGCCATCATCGACTCCATGGGTTGGGTGCAGTACCGGCTGGGGAATCTCAAGCAAGCCGTCGATCGCCTGCGCACGGCGTATGCGAAGCAGCCCGATCCGGAAATCGCCGCGCACCTTGGCGAAGTGCTGTGGGTGAGTGGACAAAAGGACGAAGCGAAAAAAATCTGGGCGCAGGGACAGAAGAAGGACGCCAAGAACAAGGTGCTGCTGGAAACGATGAAGCGGTTGGAGTCGTGACGTATACGTTTCCACAATTTTTGACGCGCCTCGTTCTGGCGCTGGCATTGCTCGCGCTCGCCGCCTGCGCGCCCGTGCGCGTGCGCGAGACGCCCGCCGCGCTGGCCGCGCAACAGGCGCGCGAGGCGAAGCTGACGCCTTTGACGCATTGGACCTTGAACGCGCATATCGGCGTATCCAACGGTCGCGACGGCGGCAGCGGCGATCTGAGCTGGGAACAGAACGGCGATATATTCCACTTCACCGTGCGCGCGCCGGTCACGGGCAAGACGTGGACGCTGAGTGGCGACGCCGGCCGCGCCGTGCTCGAAGGCGTCGATCCGCAACC
>DATIOA010000126.1:0-11103 GCA_035473575.1 Rudaea sp.
GGCCCACTCACGTTGAGCCAAGGGTATGCTAACGCCGTTGCACTTGCTGATCTTGATCACGATGGTCGTCTGGATATTGTTGTTGCCAACAAATCTGGCACAACGATCAGTATCTTGCGTGGACTAGCGAACGGCACCTTCGCTTCACCCATATCCATCTCGTCTGGTGACGATCCTGCAGCTGTCGCAATAGCCGATTTCAACGGAGACGGTCGGCCGGACATTGCAGTGCTCAACTACCAGCCGGGAACCATAACGATACTTACTAATGACGTGCTGTTCAGCAACGGGTTCGAATAATCGGCTTCGCATATCATCATTTTTGGCGCAGCCCTTTGGCGTCAATCGAGCGTGCAACTGGGGCCGGGTTAAAGCCCAATCCGTAAGCGGACGGTTGCCAAAGACAGCAACGGGTCGAGTGCAGTCGATCGACGTATGTCGCGATGAAGTGCGCTGAAATATCCATGAAATTACACAACGAAATCTGGCAAGCGCCGCAAGTGGCTGATTTAGGTTAATTTTCCTCGAAATTCTGGCCAGGTTGAAAATCCCCGTGTCGGCGGTTCGATTCCGTCCCCGCCACCACCCCCTCTCCTATTTTCAGTGGCATCGAACCGGGCGATTCGATGACTCGCGCCATCCGTGGCGCCCTCGCTTGCAAGCACTCACTGATTACCAAAGCCGTCGCGGAAGATGCCTTCGTTGTATGCCGGGCCGCCTTCGAACAGGATCGAATTGGCGCTGGCCGGGCGGTAGCTACCGAACTGGCCGTTGTCGAGCGAAAGCTGCCAGGTGTCGGATGCGGTCTGTGTGGCGCGTGCGCTGAAGTCGTACCAGCCCACCGTGGCCGGATCACCCGGCGTGGACGGGCCATAGAAACGCAGGCTGTAGCCGACACCGAAACTGGCCCCATGGAATTTCAGCTTCACCGTCGCCTTCTGGCAATCGAGGATCTCGAAGCGGGCGAGCTGACGCGGATAACTGTTGGCGGTTCCGTAATTCGACAGGTCGTTGCCGTGGTAGGCGGCATAGACCGACTGCACGTCCACCGCCTGCTCGCACACGCCGGCGACCGGCGTGATGTCCACGGTGAAGTAGGCGGCGGCAACGGGCTGTGCACCAGCCCCGCTCGCACTCGCGCTCGTCAGCGAACCGACGTTGGACTCCAGATAATCCGGAATGCCGTTGTTGTTGCCATCGCCGCCATTGGGCGCGGCATTCTCGACCGCGTCGGGTGCGCCATCGGCATCGGCGTCGGGCATCTGCGTGATGCTCCACACCCCGCTGTTGGTTCCGGCGTACAGGACGTTGGAATCGACCGGGTCGACCTGCAGCGCCAGCGCCGCGTCCGCTGGCAGGCCGATGCTGATCGAATGCCAGTTCGCACCGCTGTCGGTACTCTTGAAGATGCCGCCGGGATTCCCGGCCGTCCCGCCGCCAGCCGCATACACCACCGCCGGATCGGCCGGATCGACATACAGGGCGCGAATATCGGACGAGGTAATGCCGGTGCTGGAGTCGCTCCAGTTCGCGCCGCTATCGGTGCTGTGGTAGATGCCGCCACCCGAACTGGTGGCGATGTTGATAACCGAGCACCACAGCTCTGCCGGATTATTCGGATTGATTGCAAGGCTGAGCACATCCAGCGCGGTGTCCACCGAACCCGGGTAGCGCGGCAAGCCGGTGCTGCGTTGCGTCCACGTGGCTCCACCATCCGCGCTGCGGAACACGCCATTCTGGATAGTCGGCACCGACACCACGCCAGGATCGAAACCAACCGTGCTGCCGACGAACAACTCCAACGGGTTCGACGGATTGATGACGATGGGCACGACCAGCGGCATCTGGTAATCCGCGCCTACCGGATTGACCGGCTGCGGGATGCCGCTGTCGCTGCTCACCCAGGAATTACCGCCATTCGTGCTCTTCATCACGCGGAACTGGTAGGTTCCGGACACCGCACGCCCGTTGGACGTGGCGTACACCGTCTGCAGTGGACCGGTGGCGCAAGGCCCTGAGGGCGGTGGCGATGTGCACGAACGCGGATCGAGCACGAGGCTGCGCACCGTGCCGACATTGGCCGCCGCCGGACTGCCGCTGGTCGGCAGACCGCTGTCGATGGTTGTCCAGGTGTTGCCGCCATCGAGGCTGCGGTAGATGCCACCGTTGCGCGCATCCAGGCCGCCGCTGATCGTCCCGCCGCGCCCGGTCGCATACATTCGCGTGCTGCCGATGCCGCTTGCCTTGGTGGTCGGATCGATCGTGATGGAGCGAATCTGGTAGGCGCCCAGATTGGTATTGGACGGTGCCCAGGACGTGAATGCGGTACCGGGTCCCGAATTGTTGCCGCGATACAGCGCAGGCGACGGGCGGAAGGCATCGCCGTAGCCCGCGAACAGGCGGTGCGTGCTGGCGTCGTGGAACATCGCCAAGGCGCGAATATTGGTCGCCGCCAGGCCGTCGCTCTGCGCCGTCCATGCAGCCCCGGCGTTCGCGCTGAAATAGATCCCGGCTTCCTCGGTACCCAGCCACAGTTGCGGCGTGACAGGGTAATCGGGATGCAGCACGATCCAGCTAACCGTGGCCGGAAAGCCCGCGGTGACCACGAGCCCGGTGTTCAGTGCGGAAGAATTGACGCCGCCGTCGGTCGAATTCGCCAGCCCCTGATAGCCGCCAAGCAGTACGGTATTGCCGACACCCGGATCGGCTTGTACCGCCTCGACCTGGTACAGCGACGAGAGCGGGCCATTCCAGGTCGCTCCGTCGTCGTCGCTGCGGTAGACGAGCCCGCCGATGGCCGCGTACACCTTGCTGCCGGCACCAAAGCTGATATCGGTGACCTGATCGTAGTAAGGCGTGCCGCCGCCGAGCACGAGAGCGTCGCTCCAACTCACGCCGCCATCAGTGCTCAGGTAAAGAGTGGCTTGATGGAGCGGATCCATCAGGTCGGAATATCCGGTGCCGGCAACAAGGCGCAGCGCGTTGGTCGGATCCACCGCGACATGGTTGATCGGCACGCCGCTCGGCAGACCGCTGCTGCTGGCCAGGAAACTGGCACCGCTGTTGCTGCTCACCATTACGCTATTCAGTGCGGTGGCGATATACAGCTTGCCGGTACCGCCTGGCGCGTCGGCGATGTGGTTGACCATATCGCCTACGGACAGGCTGTATCCGGTCTGTGCCCAGTTGTCACCGCCATCGGTACTGCGATTGACGTGGCCGAAGCTGTCCACCACCCACAAGGTACCCGGTGCTTCGGCATCCATGCCGAGGGCATAGGTGTAGCTTACCGAGGCGGTCAAGCCGGCTTCCTTGCGCAACCAGCTCACGCCGCCGTCGTTGCTGCGGAAGATGCCGCCACGGGTGGCCGCATACAGCACGCTCGGCGACGCCGGATTCACGTACAGCCGGTAGACTTTGCCGCCGAAAGGACCTTCCGACGTCCACGCCCCCGCTCCCGCCATCGCGGCGCCGCTGAACAGCACGGCCACCGCCACGCACCAACGCAATGCACGCTTCATCGGTTTCTCCCCAAAAAAAATTGCCGAACCCCGGCCTTCTATCCCCAAGTACGTAATTTAGCGCCGAATCCGGCGCTGGGTGTGAATTCGTTGCCGGCCGCCTTGTCGAACCGCGCATGACAGCGCAAGCATTCGGTCGAAATCTGCCAGTGCAACCTTGCCGAACGACAGTGAAAATTCAATTTTACTGCTCATGCTCGGAGAGTATGGTGGTATCTGGCCATTCCACCCACAGGAGCGCCCGCCATGAGCAAGCAGCCCGACAAGAAGTGCCCGGTCACCCATCTGACGACCCAGTTCGGCGCGCCGGTGCCGGACAACCAGAACAGCCTCACCGCTGGCCCGCGCGGCCCGCTGTTGTCGCAGGACGTGTGGCTCAACGAAAAACTGGCCAACTTCGTGCGCGAGGTGATCCCGGAACGGCGCATGCACGCCAAGGGTTCGGGCGCCTTCGGCACATTCACCGTCACGCACGACATCACGAAATACACCCGCGCCGCGATCTTCTCGAAGGTCGGCAAGAAGACCGAGATGTTCGCCCGCTTCACCACCGTGGCCGGCGAACGCGGCGCCGCGGACGCCGAGCGTGACATTCGCGGTTTCGCGCTGAAGTTCTACACCGAGGAAGGCAACTGGGACATGGTCGGCAACAACACGCCGGTGTTCTTCATCCGCGATCCGCGCAAGTTCCCCGACCTCAACAAGGCGGTCAAGCGCGACCCGCGCACCAACCTGCGCTCGGCCACCTACAACTGGGACTGGTGGACGCTGCTGCCGGAAGCATTGCACCAGGTCACCATCGTGATGAGCGACCGCGGCATCCCGGCCAGCTACCGCCACATGCACGGTTTTTCCTCGCACACCTACAGCTTCTGGAACGCCAAGGGCGAGCGCTTCTGGGTCAAGATGCACTTCCGCACCCAGCAGGGCATCAAGAACCTGAGCGACGCCGAGGCCGAGGCGATCGTCGGCAAGGATCGCGAGAGCCACCAGCGCGACCTGCTCGATGCAATCGAACGTGGCGACTTCCCGAAGTGGAAGATGTACATCCAGGTCATGCCCGAAACCGACGCCGAGAAGGTGCCCTACCATCCGTTCGACCTGACCAAGGTGTGGCCCAAGGGCGACTATCCGCTGATCGAAGTCGGCGAGTTCGAACTCAATCGCAACCCCGAGAACTTCTTCGCCGACGTCGAGCAAAGCGCGTTCGCGCCGAGCAACCTGGTGCCGGGCATCGGCGTCTCGCCGGACAAGATGCTGCAGGCGCGCATGTTCAACTACGCCGATGCGCAGCGCTACCGGCTGGGCGTGAACTACCACCAGATTCCGGTCAACGCCGCGCGCTGCCCGGTGCACAGCAACCACCGCGACGGCACCGGACGCATGGACGGCAACTACGGCGGCCTGCCGCACTATGAGCCGAACAGCTTCAACCAGTGGCAGGAGCAACCGCAGTTCCGCGAGCCGCCATTGAAGATCAACGGCGACGCGGACTGGTGGAACTACCGCGACAACGATGCCAACTACTACAAGCAGCCCGGCGACCTGTTCCGCCTGATGACGCCGGCGCAGCGGCAGGTATTGTTCGACAACACCGCGCGCGGCATGGGCGATGCGCCGGAGTTCATCAAGCGCCGCCACATCGACAACTGCGCCAAGGCCGACCCGGCCTACGGCGCAGGCGTGGCGAAGGCGCTGGGACTTTCCGGCTGACCTGATCCTCAGTGCCTCCCGGGATTGGGCTTCGCGCCGACACAAGGCAGCGGCGATAACGAAATCTTCAAACATCGCCGTGCGCGCAGTGCTAGGCTGAGGTCGTGGCGCTTCTTCAGGGAGACGTGTCATGACCGCTCTGGCTGTTCGCGTTCCGCATGCCGTTGCTTTGAACTGGCCGCGCGTCGGCGCGTGGTCGGGATCGATATCGATCCACCTGTTCATCATCGCTTTCCTGCTGCTGCCCGGCGCAGTGATACAGATCGTCCGTCATGCCGACGTCGTACCCGTTGTCGACGTCATAACACCACCACCCCCAGCCAAGCCCATGCCCGTGTTGCCGACGCCGGCTCCGCTGAAAGCGCATCCGCACACCGCGCCCGTCGCGCCACCGGCCGTCGTGGTGGCCGCGCCACCGTCGAATCCGCCAGTCGCAACGATCGATATCGCACCGCCGGCATTGAATATCTCACCCGCAAACACGGCCACGCAGGAAACCGCTCCGAGCGCGATCGCCTACGGCAGCCGCACGAAAGTCGCCTACCCGATCGAGGCGCTGCGCAACCGCGAACAAGGCACCGTGATCCTGAGCGTGCTGGTCGGGGCGGACGGCTCGGTGCTCGGCGTCGAGATCGAGAAAACCAGCGGTTCACGCAGCCTGGATCGCGCCGCGCGCGAGGCCGTGGCCAAGTGGCGCTTCCATCCGGCCATGCGCAATGGCGTTGCGCACAGTGCGTGGGCAAGCGTGCCGGTGACGTTCAATCTCTCGCAATTGTGAGGGATCGGCGGCGCAGGTCGTTGGACTATCATCCAGCGCCATGAACGCCGAAGCGCAAGACCACTGGAACCGCGTCTACACGACCAGGGCCGTCGACGCGGTGAGCTGGTACCAGGCGCTGCCGACGATTTCGCTGGAACTGATCGCGGCCGCGAACCTGCCTGCCGATGCGCCGATCATCGATGTCGGCGGCGGCGCATCGTTACTGGTGGATTGTCTGCTCGCGCAAGGTCGCACCGCGCTGAGCGTATTGGATATTTCCGCCGCCGCGCTCGCGAACGCGCGAGCACGCCTGGGCGCGGCTGCGAGCAAGGTGCGCTGGATCGAAGCCGACGTACGCGAGTTCGCACCATCGCATCGCTACGACCTGTGGCACGACCGCGCGGTGTTCCATTTCCTGACCGATCCGGACGACCGCGAAAAATACATGGCGGCCCTGCGCCGCAGCCTGAATGCCCGCGCACATGCCGTTGTCGCCACGTTCGCGCTGGATGGACCGGCGCGCTGCAGCGGCCTTGACGTCGCGCACTACGACGCGGCGACGCTGCATGCGCAGTTCGGCGACAGTTTCGAGATGCTCGATTCGCGCCGCGAAACGCACATCACTCCGGCTGGCGCTGAACAACGATTCACCTGGGTGCATCTGCGCTTGCGTTAGCATTCGCCCATGCATCTGCAAATCCTCGACCTCGACGGCTCGCTAGCCGGGCAAACTTCGCTGAGCACAGTCGCGCCGTGGCAATCCGTATCCACGGTCGATTTGCGCGATCTTGGCCCCCGCCTGCGCCTGTGGAGCCGCGACCGCACGGTGCGGCTTGCGCGCGCGCGCATCGCCGCGCAGGCGCCGGACGGCCCCACCCTGCACCTGCTCGGTTCCGGCGATTTCCATCACCTTGCCGCCGTGCTGATGGAACGCGCCCGCGAACCCGTCACCGTCGTCCACATCGACAATCACCCGGACTGGGTGCGATTGGCGCCGCGCTGGCATTGCGGGTCGTGGGTGAATCGCGCACTGCGCCTGCCGCGGGTCGAACGCGTCGTGACGCTGGGCCCGTGCAGCGACGATCTCGTGCGGCCGGACCTCAAGGGCGGCAACCTGCCGGCGCTCGCCAGCGGAAAACTCGCGCTGTTTCCCTGGGAACATGCGCCCTCACGGGTCTGGCGGCGCGTTGCGGACGGCCCCGGTCGGCATTGGGAAAACGGCCATATCCACTGGCAAAACCTCGCCGCGACTTACCATGAATCAGGCGTCGAAACGGCGCTGGATGCTATAATTCCGCTGATTTCGACCGATGCGGTGTGGCTGAGCATCGACAAGGACGTGCTCGACGAGCGCGAGGCGCTGACGAATTGGGATCAGGGCCGCATGCCGCTGTCGGCCTTGCTGAAAATCGTTGCCGCCGTCGGCGCGCGCAAGCGCATTGTCGGCGCGGACATCTGCGGCGAGTTTTCGACGATTGCGCACACGAACTGGTTCAAGCGCTGGGAAGCGCGCTCCGACCAGCCGCAACGCAGCGCCGATACGTCGATGCTGGCGCGCAATGAGGCGACGAACAAGGAACTGCTGGTGACGATCGAGAAGTCCGCACGATGCTGATACTGGCGCTGTTGCTCGGCACCGTGCTGTGCGATGTCGGCGGCCAGGTGTGCTTCAAGCTCGGTGTCGGCCACGAAACCACGGCGGCGCCTGCGGGCGGTTTGCGCGGGTTCTTCGGCGGCCTGCTGGTTTCGCCGTGGATCGTCGCCGGCATCCTGGTCTACGTGGTCGAGATCACGCTGTGGTTCGCGGCGCTGAGCATGACACAGCTGAGCATCGCGTTTCCGTTCATGGCGCTGTCGTACTGCGGCGTCGTCGTCGCCAGCCGCTTCATCCTCGGCGAGCGCGTGTCGCGGCAACGCTGGCTGGCCACCGGCGTGGTGGCGTTCGGCGTCGCCCTGGCGTGCTGGCCAGGGTTGTAAGACAGGCATTTAAGGTATTCGTAAACCAACCAGTTGGATAATTGCAGGACAGGGTTACGGGGCAGTACATGATCAAGAACGTCGAATTCCACATGCCGGGCGGCCGCAATGGCGTACTGCTGATCCACGGCCTGACCGGCACGCCGACCGAGATGCGCTTTATCGGCAAGGGCCTGAACCGCAACGGTTTTACCGTCTACGGCATGCAGCTCGCGGGACATTGCGGCGACGAAGCCGACCTGCTCGCCACCGGCCGCAGCGACTGGTATCGCAGCGTGGTCGCCGCCGCCGAGAAATTGCGCGGCGATGTCGATCGCCTGTTCGTGGCCGGTCTTTCGATGGGCGCCCTGCTCGCGCTTAAGCTTGCGGCCGACCGTCCCGACGAAGTCGACGGCCTTGGCCTCTACGGCACGCCGTTCGTCTACGACGGCTGGACGATTCCGTGGATCGGCAAGTTGTCGTTCATGCTGCCGCTGGTGACGAGCCTGGGCTTCGGCCGCAATCAGAAATTCCACGAGTGCTTCCCCTACGGCATCAAGGACGAGCGCATCCGCCAGCGCATTGCCGGCAGCATGTTGTCCGGCGACAGCGCAGCAGCCGGCCTGCCCGGCAATCCGTGGCCGTCGCTCGCCGAGTTCTACCGCCTGTCGTGGCGCGTGCGTCGACTGCTGCCCAGCGTGCGCACGCCATGCCTGGTCATCCACGCCAAGGACGACGACGTCGCCAGCCTGAAGAACGTGCGCACCGTCGTGCGCGGCGTCAGCGGTCCGGTCGAGACCGTGCTGCTGGAAAATTCCTATCACATGATCACGGTGGATCAGGAACGCGACCTCGTCATCGAGCGTACGACGCGCTTCTTCAACGAAGTCGCCGCGACGCGCTTCGTGACCATGCCCGAACGCGCGCCGGCTGTGGCCGTCGCCGATTGATGCAAGTCGCCACCGCACCTTCCATCGAGGCCTTCGGCCGCGAGGAATGGAACCGGCTGTTTCCGGACGAGCTGGAAGACTGGAGCTATTACCGCGCGGTGGAGAAATCCGCCCTGCCGGAATTCTCCTGGCTGTACTTCGGCGTGCGCGACGAAAACGGATCGCTGTGCGCCGCCGTTCCCGCCTTCGTCACCGATTACCGGCTCGACACCACGCTCAGCGGCGCGCTCAAGCGCTTCGCCGAGTGGCTGACGCGGCATTTCCCGCGCCTGCTGCGCCAGAAGATGCTCTCGCTGGGCTCGCCGGTTTCCGAAGTTTGCCATCTCGGCTTCGCGCCCGGCACGACAAGGGACGAGCAGCGGAATCTGCTCGGCGCGATTCTCGCCCAGGTCGAAACCTTCGCGCAGGAAAACCGCGTGCGCATGATCGCGGTCAAGGACGCCAGCGCCGCGCAGGACGCACTCTGGGCCACGGCGGCGAAGGCACACGGCCTGCGCCGCCAACCCGGCTTGCCCACGGCATTCATCGACATCCACTTTGCGTCCGTCGACGACTACCTCGCAACACTGAGCAAGGCGACCCGCAAGGATATCCGCCGCAAGCTCAAGGACTCCGCCGGACTACGCACGCAATGGCGTGCCGGCATCGACGGCATCGAGGATGAGGTCATGCGCCTGTACCGATCCACGCACGCGAATGCGCAATTCAGTTTCGAGGAGCTCACGCCGGAATATTTCCGCGGCGTACTGCGCGAAATGGGCGGTCGTGCGAGTTGCGCGACATACTGGCTGGGCGAGAAGCTCGTCGCGTTCAACCTGGTGCTGCACGACCCCGCGTTTCATGGAAATGGACGCCTGATCGACAAGTTCCTCGGCATGGATTACGCCGTGGCGCGCGAGTACAATTTATACTTCTATACATGGATCGAGAACATGCGCCGCTGCATCGCGCTCAACGTGGGCATTTACCAGAGCGGCCAGGGCCTGCACGCGCTCAAGCGCCGCCTCGGCAGCCGCCTGTCCGCGAACTGGCTGTGGTACCGCCACCGCAATCGCGTGGTTGATGCGATCTTCGCCCTCGTGGAGCGCATCGCGCGGCTGGATCGCCAGGATCCGGAACTGACCGCTCTGCTCAAGGATTCCACGGCATGAATTCCGCAGGTACGATTCGCGGCGCCTGGGTGGCCTGGCTGATGCTGCTGGGCTTCGAGACGCTGTGCCAGATCTCGCTGAAAAGCGCGGGTCTGGACAATCCGGATTTCAATTTTTCGCTGGCCGCGTTCGCGCAGGCACTGGCAACGCCGTGGACCTGGGTCGCGATTGCCTGCTATATCGGCGCATTCGGCGTCTGGATGACGATCCTGCGCAAGTCGACCCTGTCGGCGGCATTCACGACCAGCGCCATCGTCTTCGTCGCGGTCATGCTCGCCTCGTGGCTGGTGTTCGGCGAGCGCATCGGCCCGTGGCAGCTTCTGGGCTGCGCAATCATCGTTGGCGGAATTTTGGCGTTGGGCGCGGATGACGCCGAATCCGGCGCAGGTTAAGCTAGCACCTTCAATTTTCGGCGTTTTCCGGAGAGTCTCATGAGCGAAGTACAGGACACGGTTTTCGGCATCATCGCCAAGGAAGCCGGCATCGACATCGCCACGATCAAGCCCGATTCCACGTTGAAGGATCTCAACATCCAGTCGCTGGACGCGGTGCAGATCATTTTCGAGATCGAGGACCACTACAAGATCACCCTGCCCGACCGCGATCCGAACTTCGACACCGAATCGGTCAAGGGCCTGATCGACGCGGTGCAGAAGCTCGTGGCGGAGAAGGCCGCGACGCCGTCCGCCGGCTGATCGAACATGCGCCGCGTCGCCATAACCGGCATGGGCGCGATCTGCGCGCTCGGTCATGATGCGAGATCGACGTGGGCCGCAATGCGCGAAGGTCGTGGCGGCATCGCGCCGATCGAGAACATCGCAACCGATGTGCTCAACGTCAATATCGCCGCCGAGGTGCGCGGTTTCGATCCGGCCGCGCATATCGACGCCAAGAGACTGCCGTTGCTCGATCGCGTCTCGCAGTTCGCGCTCGTCGCCGCGCGCGAGGCGGTGACTCAATCCGGTCTCGATTTCAAGACCAGCGGCCTGGGCGAGCGCACCGCCTGCATCATCGGCACCGGCATCGGCGGCGAAAGCTCGCACAACGAACAA
>DATIOA010000127.1:0-10869 GCA_035473575.1 Rudaea sp.
CGACGCCGAAGGCTTCGACGCGCTCGACCGGCGCCTGCTGGAGACCATCATCGAGCATTTCGACGGCGGTCCGGTCGGTGCGGATTCGCTCGCCGCGGCGTTGTCGGAGGAGCGCGGCACGATCGAGGACGTGCTCGAACCCTTCCTGATTCAGCAAGGATTCTTGATGCGCACCGCGCGCGGGCGCGTGGCCACGAACAAGGCCTACCGGCATCTGGGCCTGAAGACGCCGCGCCGCGCCGACTTGTTCGTGGAACCCGAATCCGAAGGCGGGCCGTGAGGGCGAATCCGCTGTTCTCCTGGCCCGTGCGCGTGTACTGGGAAGACACCGACGCCGGCGGCGTCGTTTACCACGCGGCCTACCTGCGTTTTCTCGAACGCGCGCGCAGCGAATGGCTGCGCGCCTGCGGCGTGGCGCAGCAACGCCTGCGCAAAGAACACGGCATTCTGTTCGTGGTCGCCGAGATGCAGGTGAAGTTCCTGGCGCCCGCCCGACTCGACGACGTGCTGCACGCGGACATCACCGCGTTCACGCGGCGTTCGGCCTCGATGCGCTTCGCGCAATGTATACTCCGGCCCGCGGACGGCGCGCTGCTGATCGAAGCCGACGTGCGCGCCGCCTGCATCGACGCGGCCAGCCACAAGCCGCGCCGCATTCCCGATTCCCTGCTTTCGGAGTTCGTTCCCGCATGAATGACGGCATCAATGTCCTGCAGCTGGCGCTCAACGCCAGCCTGTTCGTCAAAGTCGTGATGGCGATCCTGCTCGTGTTCTCGTTCCTGTCGTGGGTGATCATCTTCCGCAAGATGAACGTGCTCAACCGAGCCATGAAGGGCGCCGACGATTTCGAGGAACGCTTCTGGTCCGGCGCGGACTTGGCTGGATTGTTCCGCGACGTCACCGCGAATGGCGAACGCGTGACCGGCATCGAGAGCATCTTCGAGGCAGGATTCCGCGAATTCGCGCGCCTGCGCCAGCGCCGGCAGATGGACCCGCGCACGATCCTGGAAGGCGCGCAGCGCGGCATGCGCGTGGCGCTCACGCGCGAGATCGACCGCCTCGAGCAGAACCTGGAATTCCTCGCCAACGTCGGCTCGATAAGTCCCTACGTCGGCCTGCTCGGCACCGTGGCCGGCATCATGGTCGCGTTCGTCGGCCTTGCCAACGTCAAGGAAGCGACCATCGCGATGGTCGCGCCGGGCATCTCCGAAGCGCTGATCGCCACGGCGATGGGCCTGATCGCCGCGATTCCGGCGGTGTGGGCCTACAACCGCTACTCGAACAAGGTCGAACGCATCATCACGCGCTACGACACGTTCGTGGAGGAATTCTCCTCGATCCTGCAGCGCCAGGCCCACCTCGACGAGGCTTGACCCCGGCATGACGCGTCAAACGTTGGAATAGTGCCATGCAAGTAACCGGACGCATCCGCAAGCGCCGCAAGCTCAAATCCGAGATCAACGTCGTGCCCTACATCGACGTGATGCTGGTGCTGCTCATCATCTTCATGGTCACGGCGCCGCTGCTGAACCTGGGCGTCGACATCCAGTTGCCGCAGTCGGCGGCGAAGGCGGTACAGGCCAACAGCGAGCCGATCGTGATCAGCGTTGACAAGGACGGCGGCCTGTACCTGACCCTGGGCACGGCGCAGCGCGAGAGCATCGACGCCGACAACCTCGTGCGCAAGGTCACCGCCTTCGTGCACCAGAATCCGCATGTGCCGGTGCTGATTGCCGGCGACGATCGCGCCACTTACGGGCAGGTCTATGGAATCCTGCCGGCGCTGCAACAGGCCGGCGTGACCAAGGTCGGTCTGATGAGCCAGCCGGTGCAGCAGCCGAAGCGTTGAATCCAGCCATGGAAAGCTTTGGCGACAGGTTACGCGCATACTTGCTCGCGGCGCTGGTGCATCTGGGCGTCGTCGCGCTGTTGTTCGCCGGACTGTTGTGGACGACCACGACGCGCCCGATCAGCCTGCCCGGCCCGATCATCGAAGCCGAGCTCGTTGGCATCAGCGCCGCGCCGAAAGCGGCAGCGTCGCGGCCATCCAGGCCGGCGCCGGCCAAGCCCGCACAACCGGCGCCCGCGCCGCCCAAGCCGCCGGAACCCAAGCCGCAACCGCCGAGCGAAGTGCAGAACCCCGATCGCATCGAGCGCGAGAAAATCGCCGAACTTTCGCAACAGAAAGCCGACGAAGCCAAGCGTGCCGAAGCCGAACGCCATCGCCAGGAACAGGTGCTGCTCGACCAGCAGCAGCGCGAAGAGCGCAACCGCATGCAGCAGCTCGCGCAGATACGCAAGGAGCGCGAAGCGGCCGACCGCAAATTGAAACTCGAGCGTGAAAAGCTCGCGCAGTTGCAGGATTTGAACAAGGCCAAGCCGGCTCCGGCGCAGCCGGTACCCGAGGCCGAGCAGGCCAAGTCGGGAACCAACGGCAACGATGACAGTCTGCAAGCTCAGTACTTCGCCGCGATCCAGAACGCCGTGACCGAAAACTGGCTGCGTCCGGACAGCGCGCAACCGGGCTTGCGCTGCATGCTGCGCATCGTGCAGATTCCCGGCGGCGACGTGATCGGCGTGCAGTTGCTCAATCCGTGCAATGCCGATCCGCTCACGCGTGCCTCGATCGAACAGGCGGTCAAGCGCGCCGCGCCGCTGCCGTACAAGGGCTTCGAGAAGGCGTTCCAGCGCCAGATCGATTTCAATTTCACCTACGACGGATGAACCCCGCCATGACTCAACGGATTTTCGCCAGACTTCTTGCTGCGCTCGTTCTCATGTTGCTCGCCGTTGGCGCCAGCGCGCAGGGCCTGAGCGGCGACGTGCCGACCATCGACATCAAGAACGGCACCGCCACGGCCACGCCGATCGCGGTGATCCCGTTTGCGTTCGAGGGCGCCGGCTTGCCGCCGGATACCGACGTCGCCGCCGTGATTGGCAACGACTTGAACCGCTGCGGCCAGTTCCGCACCTTGGCCAAGAACGACATTGTCGAATATCCCACGCGCGGCAACCAGATCAAGTTCCCGACCTGGAACCTGCTCAAGCAGGCCTACATCCTGGTCGGGCGCCAGATCGAGAATCCGGGCGGCGACATTCGCGTCGAATTTGAACTGTACGACGTGGCCAAGCAACAACAACTGCTGGCGCTCGCCATCACCGGTCAGCGCACCGGTCTGCGCGATGTTGCGCACCAGATCGCCGACCTCGTGTACGAGAAGATCACCGGCGTGCGCGGCGCTTTCTGGACGCGCATCGCCTACATCACCTCCATCGGTACCGGCAGCAACATCCAGTACGCGCTGATGGTCGCCGATTCGGACGGCTACAATCCGCAGACCGTCGTGCGCTCGCGCGAGCCGCTGCTGTCGCCGGCATGGTCGCCGGACGGCGCCAAACTGGCTTATGTCTCGTTCGAGCGTGGCAATTCCTCGATCTACATCCAGGAAATCGCCACTGGCGCGCGCGAGGTGGTGTCCGCGCGCAAGGGCATCAATGGCGCCCCGGCGTTCTCGCCGGACGGCACGAAGTTGGCGCTGACGCTGTCCTTCGCCGGCCATCCGAATATCTACGCGATGGAACTGGCTGGCCACCAGATCACGCAGCTGACGAAAGGCTACGCGATCGATACCGAGCCGAAATGGACGCCGGATGGGCAGAGCATCCTGTTCACGTCCGATCGTTCAGGGAAACCTCAGCTTTATCAGATTTCCGCGTCCGGTGGCGCCGCCACGCGCATTACCTTCCAGGGCGACTACAACGCGAACGCCTCGATCGCCTGGGACGGCAAGCATATCGCTATGGTGCAGGGCAACGGAAATGTGTATCGTATTGCTGTTTTAGACAAAACCACGGGCGACTCGAAGCCGATTTCCGTTGGCAATCTGGACGATCATCCGAGTTACGCCCCGAACGGAAGCATGCTGCTCTACACCGCAACCGAAGGCCCCCGCGATGTGCTGTACGCGGTTTCTGCCAATGGCAGGGTGAGGCAGCGTCTGGTGCTGGCGGATGGAGACGTGCGCGAACCGGCGTGGTCGCCTTACCGTCAGCGTGGACAGTGATTCCGCCTAACCTGCGGATGCGTTGTTTTTTCCAGTCAACATCAGATAAAGAGGCCAAAAAATGAAACTCCCGATTCGTGTCATCCTGACGGCCGTGGTCGCCAGCGCCGCCTTGGCAGCCTGCGCCACCAAGCCCACCAAGCCACCGGTAGTCGAAAGCGCGCCGCAAGCCGCTTCGCAGCCGGAAAACAACGGCGGCAAGTACACCGTCGAAAGCCTGGACAGCGATTCCTGCCTGCGCCAGCGCGTGGTCTATTTCGATTTCGACAAGAGCGAGATCAAGCCGGAATTCCAGGCCCAGATCGCCTGCCACGCCGCGTATCTGCGCCAGTTCCCGGGCGCGCGCGTGACGCTTGAAGGCAACGCCGACGAACGCGGCACGCGTGAGTACAACCTCGGCCTCGGCGAGCGCCGCGGCAACGCCGTGAACAGCGCGGTCGCCGCCGCCGGCGCCTCTGCGAGCCAGCTCAACGTCGTCAGCTACGGCGAAGAGCGCCCGGTGTGCAAGGAGCACAACGAAGGCTGCTGGCAGAAGAACCGCCGCGTCGAAATCGTCTACACGGCGAAGCAGTAAGCAATGAAGCGCGTCTTGCGCTTGCTGCAAGCGATCCCGGTGGCAGCCTTGGTGGCTGCCACCGTCTTCGCCATGCCCGCGCACGCGCAACGGCTCAGCCTCGCGGAGCGCGTGGCCAAGCTCGAACAGGAACAAGGCCAGGGCGGGGCGCAGGCCAATATCCAACTGGTCAACCAGATCAACGCGTTGCAGTCGCAGTTGCAGAATCTGCAAGGTCAGATCGAGGAACTGCGTCACCAAGTCGATGAACTGAAAAGCCACGGCAAGGATCAGTACATCGACCTGGATTCGCGCATCGGCCGTTTGGAAGGGCGCAATCCGGCCGCTCCCGCTGCCGCGGGTGCAGTCAATCCGAATGGCGCCGCCACGCAGGACGTGCAACTCGGCAGCCCGCAGACCACCCAGGTTCCCGCAGCGGCCGCGGCACCCGTGGCCAGTACGCTCGGCTCGACCCAGGCGCCGATGCAAGCCGATGCCTCCGCTCCCGCCGCGGCACCGGTTTCCGCACAGGATCCGAAATCGGCCTACGATGCCGCGTTCGGTGCGCTCAAGGACGGACGCTACGCCGAATCGGCGCGCCTGTTCCAGCAATTCATCGCCCAATTTCCGAACGACGAATTGACCCCGAACGCCTATTACTGGCTCGGCGAAAGCTATTACGTCACGCAGAATTATCCGGTTTCCCTCGACACCTTCCGCAAGCTGCTGGCGCAGTATCCGAACAGCCAGAAGGCGCCCGACGCGCTGCTCAAGGTCGGCTACTGCCAGTACGAGATGAAGCAGTGGGATCAGGCGCAGGCCACCTTGAACCAGGTTCTGCAGCAATATCCCAATTCGACCGTGGCGAACCTCGCGCAGGGGCGGTTGCGGGCGCTGCGGATCGAAGCACAACGCTAATCGTTCGATGTCCGACGTCGATTCGGCAGGACGCTTGCGCGTCACCGAGATATTCCATTCCCTGCAGGGCGAGGCGCGCGACGCGGGCCGGCCGACGGTATTCGTGCGCCTGACCGGCTGTCCGCTGCGCTGCGTGTGGTGCGACACCGAATACGCGTTCCTGGGCGGGCAGTGGCGCGATATCGCCGATATCGTGGATGAAGTCGGCAAGTACCGGACGCGCCATGTTTGCGTCACCGGTGGCGAACCGCTCGCGCAGAAACGCTGCCTCGACCTGCTCGCTCACCTGTGCGACGCCGGATTTGAAGTGTCGCTGGAAACCTCCGGCGCGCTGGACGTGGGCGGCGTCGACGCGCGCGTGAGCCGCGTAATGGACCTGAAGGCGCCCGGCTCCGGCGAATCCGTGCGCAATCTGTGGAGCAATCTCGCCGCGCTGACGGCGCACGACCAGCTCAAGTTCGTCCTCGCCGACCGCACCGATTACGACTGGGCTGTCGCGGCAGTGAACGAACACGCGCTCGCCGGGCGCTGCGAAATCCTGTTCTCGCCGGTATGGGGAAAACTCGCGCCGCGCGATCTGGCGCAATGGATACTCGACGACCGCCTGCCGGTGCGCATGCAGTTGCAGTTGCACAAGATCCTGTGGGGCGAGGAGAAGGGACGATGAAACGCGCCGTCGTCCTCGTATCCGGCGGCATGGATTCGGCGGTGACGCTGGCGCTCGCGCGCGAGCAGGGCTTTGCGTGCCATGCGTTGAGCGTCGACTACGGCCAACGCCATGCCTCCGAACTGTTCGCCGCACGCAATGTCTCGCACGCGCTTGGCGCCATCGAACACAAGACCGTGCATGTGGACCTGCGCAGCATCGGCGGCTCGGCGCTGACCGCCGATATCGCCGTTCCCGTCGATTCGGTCCAGGGCGGGGGCGGCAGCGGCATTCCCGTCACCTATGTGCCGGCGCGCAACACCATCATGCTGTCGGTGGCGCTCGGCTGGGCCGAAGTGCTCGGCGCGCAGGACATCTTCTGCGGCGTCAATGCGGTCGACTATTCCGGATATCCGGATTGCCGGCCGCAATTCATCGCCGCGTTCGAACACCTCGCGAACCTCGCCACCAAGGCCGCTGTCGAGGGCGCGACGTTGCGAATCCACGCGCCACTCATTCGCCTGAGCAAGGCGCAGATCGCCAGCGAAGGCATGCGCCTGCACGTCGACTTCGCGGCGACCGTATCGTGTTATCAGGCCGATGCCGATGGCCGCGCCTGCGGACACTGCGACGCCTGCCATCTGCGCGCGCAGGGATTCGCGCAGGCCGGCGTTGCCGATCCCACACGCTACCGTTAAACTGCGCGCCCCTTGCGTGCATTCCCGGGCCGTTAGCTCAGCGGTAGAGCAGTAGACTTTTAATCTATTGGTCGGTGGTTCGATCCCACCACGGCCCACCACCGCGAACCCGGAATTCCCACCCAGGGAAATTCCGGCATGCGCCTAATCCCGGCGACGCGCCAACGCGCGACCAGTGTGGTCACTTAAGGACATCGGTTTTTGTAGCCGTTCTTTTGGCTGGTATTTCGGTCTTCAGCCGAACTGAGAATCCGGCATCGCCAGCAACGAATCCGGACCCGCACGCAGGGCCGCGGCGTGCGCGAGTGTGCGTGGCAGGATGCGCGCGTAGTAGAAACGCGCGGTGGCGAGTTTGGCTTGCTTGAAATCCTGCGACTGCGCCGAGGCGTCGGCCGCGGCGACGCTGCGCGCCCAGAAATACGCAAGCGCGATGTAGCCGGAATAGAACAGGTAATCCACCGCGCACACGCCGACTTCGTCCGGATTCGCCGCGGCGCGCTTGCCGATTTCCTGGGTCAGGTCGGCCCAATTCTTGGCCGAAGTCGCCAGCGGCGCGACGAATTCCTGCACGGCGGTATTTGCGATGTTGGCCTGGCAGAACGCGCCGATTTCCTCGAGGAAGTGTTTCAGGCCAACGCCCTGCGTCTGCATGATCTTGCGGCCGAGCAAGTCCAGCGCCTGAATGCCGGTCGTGCCTTCGTAGATCGTCGTGATGCGCGCATCGCGCGCGATCTGTTCCATGCCGGTCTCGTGGATGTAGCCGTGGCCGCCAAAAATCTGCACGGCGTGGTAGCAACATTCGTTCGCGGCTTCGGTGAGCAGCGCCTTGGTGATCGGGATGATGAAGCTGAGCAATTCATCCGCGCGCTTGCGTTCGTCCGCAGCGGTCGTGCGCTCGACCAGGTCGACCAGGCTCGCGGCGTAATAGGCCAGCGCGCGGCCGCCCTCGGCGAAAGCTTTCTGCGTGAGCAGCATGCGGCGGATGTCCGCATGCACGATCAGCGGGTCTGCGGGCTTGTCGGGGAATTTCGCGCCGCTCAGCGCGCGGCCCTGCAGGCGGTCGCGCGCATAGGCGAGCGAACCTTGGTAAGCGCGTTCGATCAGGCCAAGGCCCTGGATGCCCACGGCGAGGCGCGCAGTGTTCATCATGGTGAACATCGCGTTCAGGCCCTTGTTCGGCTGGCCGATGAGCCAGCCTTCCGCGCCGTCGAAGTTCATCACGCAGGTGACCGAGGCGTGGATGCCCATCTTGTGCTCGATCGCGCCGCAGCTCACCGCATTGCGCGCACCCGTTTTTCCACTTTTGTCCACTTTGTGCTTCGGCACGATGAACAGCGAGATGCCTTTCACGCCGGCGGGCGCGTCTGGCAGGCGCGCGAGCACCAGATGCACGATGTTTTCGGTGAGGTCGTGTTCGCCGGCGGTGATGAAGATTTTTGTTCCAGTGATCTTGAAGGTGCCATCCGCGTTGGGTTCCGCGCGCGTCTTGAGCAGGCCCAAATCCGATCCGCAATGCGGCTCGGTCAGACACATGGTGCCGGTCCAGCGGCCCTCGACGATGGGTTTTAGGAACGCCACGCGCTGCCATTCCTCGCCGTGCAGGCGCAATGCTTCGGTGGCGCCGTGCGAGAGCAGCGGGAAATTGCCCCACGACAGGTTCGCCGAGTCGAGCATTTCCTTGAGCGGCGCGCCGATGGATTCGGGCAGGTGCTGGCCGCCGTAGGCTTCCGGCGCGGTCAGGCCGCTCCAGCCGCCGTCGACGTATTTCGCGTAGGCATCCTTGAATCCCGCCGGCGTGGTCACGTTGCCGGTCGCCTTGTCCAGCGTGCAACCTTGTTCATCGCCCGGCGCGTTCAGCGGCGCCAGCACGGTCTCGGAAAACTTTGCCGCTTCGTCAAGGATCGCGTCAACCACGTCGCGCGTGGCGTTGGCGCCGCCATCGATACGCGCGTATTGCGCGTCGAGCTTGAGCAGGTCGAACATGGCGAAGCGCATGTCCGCGAGCGGGGCTTTGTAGACGGTCATTGCAGCGTCCTCAACGATAGGAATTGGCCACGCCGGGAATCGGCGACAGCCGGCTCTTGTGCGCGAATTTGTAGTCTTTGCCAGCGGCAGGAATCTGGATCGTTCCCTTCAGTTCGTAGGCCACGCCGTCCGGACGGGAAATATCTGCCTTGAACGCCTTCGCCGCGTCCGCGCCGGGCGCGATGGTCACGTCGAGGATGTCGGCGTTTTGCCCGGGAATGTCCATGTCCGCATTCGTGTCGATGCTGCCGGCCGCTTCGCCGCCGACGCGCAATTCCGCCTTGAATGCGCCGTAACGCACGGTCTGGTCGCTGAAATTCTCCAGCCGGACCTGCAACTTCCAGCGCCCGTCCGCCAGCACGTCGAGTTGCTGGATGCTGGCGCCGGGTGGATTGATCGGATGCTTGACCGGCCCGCAGGCCGCGAGCAGGAAGAGCGTTGATGCGAGCAGGAGGGTGCGCAGGAACGTACGCAACAAAGCGGGCATGGCCGTCACCGTTGGGGGCGAAGGCTTACATTAGCCAAAAGGCGGTCCGGGTGGAAGCGGCGGGATGCCGCCTGTTCACGCGGCGTTTGCAGCGGGATGCTCGACCTGCGTGTACTGCGCCGGCTTGCGGTCGAGGAAGCCGAGGCCGTGGCAGTGGTTCATCACGTGCACGCCGTGCGCGCGCTGTTCGTCGCGGATCGAGTCGCGCAACTGCACCATCTTCGTCCAGTGCACCTTGGGTCGGAAGTGGTGCTCGGCATGGAAGCCGTTGTAGAGCCAGATCCAGTTGTAGAACCGGTTGTAGGTGCTCACGCCCCAGGCGATGGGATCGTCCGGATTGCCCTTGAAGTGCTCGTAGTAGCCGTTCAACGACGACAGCGAATGGCCGAGGTAATAGAACGGCACAAGGGCGAGGAAGGCGCGCCAGTCCCAGATCAGGCAGGCGAGGTAGATGCCGACGACGATGTAAATTTCGCGCCAGATCCATTTCGCCTTTTCCGGGAATTTTTCCTTGACCCGGCGATAGACCTCGCCGATGTCGTCGCGGAAGTAGCTGTAAAAAGTATACGTCCACGGGTTTTCCGGTTTGCCGTCCTTGCCATGGCGCCAGATCGACAGCGGGTCGATGGTGCTGCCGTTCGCGCCGATGCGATCCATGTTGCCGACATGGTGGCGCAGATGGACGTGGTGATAGAACTCCTGCGAGAAACCGTCGCTCAGCGACAGGATCACGCTGTAGATCCGATTCAGCGCCGGCGACGAGAAGAACGGATTGTGGATGAAATTGTGGCTGCTGGAGTTGATGCTCCACGAGATGCTGATCGAATACACGCAGGCGAGCGGAATCCACAGCGCCCACGGCATGGCGTGGAAGCCGAAGAACAGGGTGGCGACGAAAACCAGGTGGCCAAGCACCAACAGCGCGGGAATCACGTCCCACGAGCTATAGGCGAAAAAGGCGGAACGGCTCGACATGCGTGCGGCAAACGACGAAAATAGGCGATGGCCGATTTTGCCAGAAAGCCCCTCGCAATACGTTAACGCCCCCTCAATTCCAGCCTCAATTCACATCGAGTTGCCGCTCAGGATTCCTTAATGCGCGGCGTCGATAATGCCGCCTCCGCATCCTGTCAGGTGATTCGCGTGTCCCACTGGACCATCCTCTGCGATTTCGACGGCACCGTCGCCGTCGACGACACCACCGACACGTTGCTGGAGCGTTTCGGCCGGTCCGGCTGGGAGAAACTCGAAGACGACTGGAAGGCAGGGCGCATCAACTCGCACGACTGCATGGCCGGGCAGGTCGCCCTGCTCGACATGAGCCGCGACGAGCTTGACGCGCACCTGGATGCGCGCGCGGTCGACCCTGGGTTCGGCAGGTTCGTCGATGCCGCGCACGCCCAGGGCATGCACCTCGTCGTCGTCAGCGATGGCCTGGATTATGCGATCCGCCGCATCCTGTCGCGCGCGGGATTCGC
>DATIOA010000128.1:0-31114 GCA_035473575.1 Rudaea sp.
GTTCGCCGCCACACCGATGTCGCCCGCGCCCATCACGAGGAGCAGATCGCCGTCGCGCAGCAACGCCGGCAGTACATTCTTCAGTTCGCGCGGATGATCCACGAAGACCGGATCGGCCTTGCCGCGCGCGCGCACCGCGCGTGCCAGCGCGCGTCCGTCGGCACCGGCGATCGGAGCTTCGCCGGCCGGATAGACGTCGGTCAGCACCAGCACATCGGCCTCGGCGAGCACGGCGGCGAAGTCGTCGAGCAGGTCGCGCGTGCGCGTGTAACGATGCGGCTGGAAGGCGACGACGAGACGGCGCTGCGGCCAGCCGCCGCGCGCGGCGGCGAACACCGCGGCGAGTTCGCGCGGGTGGTGGCCGTAGTCGTCGACCAGCAGCACCGTCCCTGCATCAATGGCAATCTCGCCGCGCGCCTGGAAGCGCCGGCCCACACCCTGGAAATTCGCGAACGCACGCGCAATGGACTCCGCTGCGACGCCGAGCTGCCAGCCCACCGCCGCCGCCGCGAGCGCGTTGCGTACGTTGTGCAGGCCCGGCGCGTTCAACGTCACCGGCAGTGCGGCCGCCCCCGGCAAATGCAAATCGAACTGCATGCGCGCGCCGTCCTGGCGCACGCCGCTGGCGCGTATGTCGGCGGCGGCGTCGATCGCGTACGTGAGCGTACGCCGCGCGGTGTCGTGCGCGAGTTCCGCCACGTTGGCGTCGTCCACGCACAGCACGGCCACGCCGTAGAACGGCAGGCGGTGCAGGAAATCCGCGAATGCCTTCTTTACGCGCTCGAAGTCGCCGCCATAGTTTTCCAGATGATCGGCGTCGATGTTGGTGACGATGGCGACGACCGGGTTGAGCAGCAGGAACGAACCGTCCGATTCGTCGGCTTCCGCGACCAGGAATTCGCCGCTGCCCAGGCGCGCGTTCGCACCGGCGGCGATGAGCTGGCCGCCGATCACGAAGGTGGGATCGAGCCCGGCTTCGGCCAGCACCGACGCAACCAGGCTCGTCGTCGTCGTCTTGCCATGCGTGCCGGCGACCGCAATGCCGCGGCGGAAGCGCATCAGCTCGCCCAGCATTTCCGCGCGCGGCACGACCGGCACGCGACGCGCGTGCGCGGCGACGAGTTCCGGATTGTCCGCCGCGATCGCGCTGGAGACGACGAGTACGTCGGCATCGGCCACGTTCGCGGCAGCATGGTCTTTGTGGATTTGTATACCAAGGCTCGCAAGGCGCCGCGTCGCCGCCGATTCGCCGCGATCCGAGCCGGACACGGCGTAGCCGAGGTTGTGCAGCACCTCGGCAATCCCGCTCATGCCGGCACCGCCGATGCCGACGAAATGCACGCGCCGGAAGTCCGTCCCGATCCAAGAAAAACTGGAGTCGGAATGCATGCCCAGGCGACGCGGTGTCATGACGCCACCTCCAGGCACACCTGCGCGATGCGCGCGGCGGCGGCGGGTTTGGCCAGGGTGCGCGCGGCTCGGGCCATGGCGAGCAGGCGCGTACGGTCGCCGATGGATTCGAACGCCTTGCCCAGGCGTCCGGCGAAATCCGTGCCTTCGGTAACGAGCAAGGCGCCGCCTGCAGCGACCATCGCTTCGGCGTTCTTCGTCTGGTGATCGTCCACCGCGTGCGGGAATGGCACCAGAATCGAGGGCGCGCCTGCGGCGGCGAGTTCAGCGAGCGTCAGCGCGCCGGAACGGCAGATGACCAGGTCCGCCCAGGCGTACGCGGTCGCCATGTCCTTCTCGAACGGCACGACTTCGGCGTAGATTCCCGCAGACAGGTAGGCATTGCGCGCCTTGTCGAAATGCGCCTCGCCGCATTGATGGCGCACCTCGACCGGCAATTTCGTGCCGCGCTGGCGCAGCACTTCGGGCAGCGCCGTGTTCAGGCTCTGCGCGCCCTGGCTGCCGCCGAGCACGAGCAATTTCAATGCACCGCTGCGGCTTGCATAGCGTTGCTCGGGCGCCGCGATTTTCGCGATGGATTCGCGCACCGGGTTGCCCACCCATTCAGCACCTGGGAAGACGCCATCGAATCCACTGAGTACGCGCGTGGCTTTTTTCGCCAGCAGGCGATTGGTCTTGCCGGGAATGCGATTCTGCTCGTGCACGACGAGCGGAATCTTCATCAGGCGCGCGGCGATGCCACCCGGTGCGGCCGCGTAGCCGCCCAAGGCGAGGGCACTGCGCGGCGCATGCCTGCGGATCAGCTTGCGCGCGGCCAGCACCGCGCCGGCGAGTTTGAACGGCATGCGCAACATCGTGCCAATACCCTTGCCGCGCACGCCGGAAATATCGATCGATTCCAGCGCGATGCCATGTTGCGGCACCAGGCGCGTTTCCAACCCGGTCTTGCCGCCGAGCCAGATCACGGGCACGCGGCGGCGGGCGAGTTCGTCCGCCACGGCGATGCCGGGGAAGATGTGGCCGCCGGTACCGCCGGCCATGATCAGCACGGGAGCGTTCGCGTTCATGCGCGCGCTCCCTTCAGCAAGGCCTCGGGTTTCACGATCTGCGCATCCGCCGGCAGTGCACGCGTAACCTCGTAGCTCACGCGCAGCAGCACGCCGATCGCGGCGCAGGTCATGAGCACGCTCGATCCACCCGAACTGATCAGTGGCAGGGTCAGGCCCTTGGTCGGCAGCACGCCGAGGTTCACGCCGATCGAGACCAGCGCCTGCAGGCCGAGCATCAGGCCGATGCCGAACGCGCAATAACCGGCGTAGCGCTGGCCGCGCTCGACCGCGCGCAGGCCGAGCGCGAGCGCGCGCCCGACCAGGATCGCGAACAGGCCGATCACGAGCACGATGCCGGCGAAACCCAGTTCCTCGGCGATCACGGCGAGGATGAAGTCGGTGTGCGCCTCGGGCAGGTAAAAGAGCTTCTGCACGCTCGCGCCGAGGCCCACGCCGAACCATTCGCCGCGGCCCACCGCGATCAACGCCTGGGTGAGCTGGAAGCCGTCGTTGAACGGATCGGCCCAGGGATTGAGGAATGAGGTCAGGCGCTTGACCCGGTAATCGCTGGTCATCGCCGCCCAGGCGATCGCGGGCATCGCGGGAATCGCGAGATAGAACAGGTTGCGCATGCGCGCGCCGCCGAGCCAGAGCATGCCGACGGTGACGGCGATGATCAGCGCCGCGCTGCCGAAATCCGGTTGCATCAGCAGCAGACCGACCAGCACCACCGCCATGCCGACCGGCTTGATCACGCCGAAGAAGCGCGTGCGCACGGCGTTGTGCTGGCGTACGAGATAACTCGCAAGGTAAAAAATAAACAGCAGCTTGACCGCTTCGACCGACTGGAATCCGACGATGCCCAATCGAATCCAGCGCCGCGCGCCGTTGATGCGCATGCCGAAGCCCGGCGCGAACACGAGCAGCAGCAGGATCACCGCGAACAGCAGCAGGCTGAACGCATTGCGCTCAAACCATTCCAGTTCGAGCGTCATCAACAGTGCGCACAGACCGATGCCGAGGCCGAGGAATACGAGGTGCCGGAACAGGTAATGGAACGGCCCGACGTGCTGGCCTTCGGCGACCGCGATCGAACTCGACGCCACCATGACCACGCCCAGGCTCGCCAGCGCGATGGCGACGACGATCAGCACGGGATCGTAGCGTCCCTTGCTCTCGTCGCGGCGCTTGGCTTGTGGGTCGAGTCCGAACATATTTCCTCAACGTACTTTCAAGGTTGCGAGCCCAATCAACACGAGCACCACCGAGATGATCCAGAAGCGCACGATCACGCGCGGCTCCGGCCAGCCCTTCAATTCGAAGTGATGGTGGATCGGCGCCATGCGGAAGATGCGCTTGCCGGTGAGCTTGAAGCTCGCCACCTGCAAGATGACCGATGCGGTTTCCATCACGAACACGCCGCCCATGATCAGCAACACGATTTCCTGGCGCACGATCACCGCCACGGTGCCGAGCGCAGCGCCGACCGCAAGCGCGCCAACATCGCCCATGAACACCTGCGCGGGATAGGCGTTGAACCAGAGGAACCCCAAACCGGCCCCGGCCAGTGCGCCGCAGAAGATGCACAGTTCCCCGGCGCCAGGCACGGCGGGAATCTGCAGGTACTGCGAAAACACGCTGTGGCCCGCGGCATAGGCGAACACCCCGAGCGCGGCGGCGACGAGCACCGTGGGCATGATGGCGAGGCCATCCAATCCATCGGTCAGGTTCACTGCGTTGGAAAAACCGACGATGATGAAATAGCCGATCGCGACGAAACCGACACCGAGCGGGATCGCGACCTGCTTGAACAGCGGCACGTACAGCGCGAGCGCGGCGGGCGAATCCTGGCGCAGCACGAAATAAAGACCCAGCGCCGCGCCGAGCCCGCACACCGACTGCCAGAAATATTTCCAGCGCGCCGGCAGGCCGCGGCTGTCGCGCAGCACGAGCTTGCGGTAGTCGTCGTAGAAACCGATCAGGCCGAATGCCAGCGTGACGCCGAGCACGATCCACAGATAGCGGTTGCGCAGGTCGCCCCACAACAGCGTCGCCACCGCGACCGCGAGCAGGATCAGGGCGCCACCCATGGTCGGCGTGCCGGCCTTGGACAGATGCGACTGCGGACCGTCGCTGCGGATCACCTGCCCCGCCTTCACCGCCGCCAGTTTGCGGATCAGGTCCGGTCCGAGCAACAACGCGACGCAGAGCGCGGTCAGCGCGCTCATGATCGTGCGGAACGATACGTACTGGAACAGATGGAACGCGTTCAGGTGACCGCGCAGCAAGTCGGCGAGTTCAAGCAGCATGGCGCGCGCCTCCATTTCCGTTGGCTTCGCCGAGCAAGGCGCGTACGACCCGATCCATCGCCGAGCCACGCGAACCTTTGACCAACACGGTCACGCCGGCATGCGCATCGGCTGCCAGCGCCGCGATCAATTCCTGCTGACTGGAGAAATGCCGCGCGCCGCTGCCGAATGCGGCTGCGGCGTGCGCGGACATTTCACCGACCGCGTACAGGCGCGCGATGCCCTGCTCGCGGGCGAGTTTGCCGGTGTTTGCGTGCAAGGCTGCGGCATCGGCCCCGAGTTCGCGCATGTCGCCAAGCACGAGCCAGGCCTCGGCCGATTTTGTCGAAGCTGTTTCGCCGGCAAGCGTGGCGATCGCCGCGGCGGTCGAACCGGGATTGGCGTTGTAACTGTCGTCGATCAGGGTCCAGCCGCCGGACATGGCGTGGCGGCTCAGGCGCCCGGCCACGGCCGGCGCGGATTCGAGTCCGCGCTTGATGGCATCGAGCGGCGCGTCGAATCCCAGCGCGAGCGCGGCGGCGGCGAGCGCATTCATCACGTTGTGCCGCCCGGCCAGTGGCAGGTTCACGCCGACGCGGCCGATCGGCGCGATCAGGTCGAAGTGGGATTGATTGCCGACGCTGCGAATTTCGGCGCGCACATCGGCGGCATGTTCCAGACCGAAGCGCAGCACGCGCCGCGTTCCGGCAACACCCGTGAAATAGTCGGCGAACGCATCGTCGGCATTGATCACGGCCGTGCCATGCGCCGGCAGCGCCGCGTAGATCGCGCCCTTGGTTTGCGCGATGCCTTCGAGCGAACCCATGCGCTCCAGGTGCGCCGGTGCGATGTTGTTGACGAGTGCGATTTCCGGCCGCGCGATGGCGGCCAGGTATTCGATGTCGCCGGGCTTGCCGGCGCCCATTTCCAGCACCGCGAATTGCGCGTCCTCGGGCATGGAAAGGATCGACAAGGGCAGGCCGATTTCGTTGTTGAAATTGCCCGCGTTGACGTGCGTCTTGCCGCAATGCGCGAGGATGGATGCGAGCAGGGTCTTGACCGTGGTCTTGCCATTGGAACCGGTGATGCCGGCCACACGCGCGCGGCGCTGCGCACGCACCGCGCTGGCAAGGTCGCCGAGCGCGAGCAAGGTGTCGGCGACCACCACCTGCGGCAAATCGACGTCGACGGGCCGGGCGACGAGCGCCGCCGCCGCACCACCGTGTTTGGCCTGCGCCACGAAATCGTGCGCGTCGAAATTCTCGCCCTTGAGCGCGACGAACAAACCGCCCGCGACCGGTTTGCGTGTATCCGTGAACACTCCATTCACCGCCATGTCGGCATCGCGCAGGCTGCCGCGGGTCCACAGGGCGACGTCGGCCAGGCGCAGGTTCATGCGTGAGCCTCCAGTGCGTGGCGCGCGACATCCGTATCGTCGAAGGGCCGCTTGACGCCACCGACTTCCTGGTACGGCTCGTGGCCCTTGCCCGCAATCAGTACCACGTCGCCGGCATGCGCCGCGCGCAACGCGAGCGCGATGGCGGCGGCGCGGTCGCGCTCGATGCGCGCGCGTTGCGGATGCGCGAGGCCCGCGACGATCTGCGCGACGATGGCGTTGCCGTCCTCGCCGCGTGGGTTGTCGTCGGTGACGACGATTTCATCGGCCATGCGCTCGGCGATCGCGCCCATCTGCGGGCGCTTTCCCGCGTCGCGCTCGCCGCCGCAGCCGAATACGCAAATCAATTTGCCCGCGCAGTGCGCGCGCAAGGATGCCAGCGCCTGCTCCAGCGCATCGGGCGTGTGCGCGTAATCGACCACGACCAGCGGCAGCGCGCCGCCGCCGAGGCGGTTCATGCGCCCGGCCACCGGTTGCAAGTGCGCCAGCGCATCCTGGATTTGTGCAAACGCATACCCGAGTGCGCCGAGGCAGCCGGCCACGGCGAGCAGGTTGTAGACGTTGAAGCGGCCCAGCAGGCGGCTCGCGATCGCACCCTCGCCCCATGGCGTGGCGAGATCGAAGTCCAGGCCATCGCCATGCGTGCGCACGTTCAGCGCACGGATCTCCGCGTCGGCATCGATGGCGTAGCGCAGGCGCCGCACGGTTTCTGCAAGCCGCGCCGACAACTCGCGGCCGAACGCATCGTCGGCATTGATCACGGCGCTGCGCAATCCCGGCCACGCGAACAGCTTCGCCTTGGCCGCACCGTAATTTTCCATCGTGCCGTGATAGTCCAGGTGATCGCGGGTCAGGTTGGTAAACACCGCGACCTCGAAATCAATCGCATTCACGCGGCCCTGGTCGAGCGCGTGCGAGGACACTTCCATCGCGACATGGCTCGCGCCCGCGTCGCGGAATTGCGCGAGCAGGCTGTGCACGCTGATCGCGTCCGGCGTGGTGCGCTCGCCCGCTTCGATGGCGCCGACCAGGCCCGCGCCGAGCGTGCCGATCGTGGCCGCGCGTGCACCGAGATGTTCCAGCGCCGCCGCGAGCAATTGCACGATGGAGGTCTTGCCGTTCGTGCCGGTCACGCCGACAACGTGCAGGGCGGCGGATGGGCATCCGAAGAAACGCGCCGCGATTTCGCCGACGCGATCGCGCAAGTCGTCGATCCACACGATCGGCAAATTCGCGCTTTCGAAAGCGACGGGCGCAGGACCTTCGGCGATCATCGCCGAAGCGCCCTGCGCCAGCGCCGCCGGGGCAAACGTGATGCCGTGCGTGCTCGCGCCCTTGAGCGCGATGAAGGCATCGCCCGCGCGCACGCGACGCGAATCCAGGGTGAGCCCGGAAACGCGAATATCGCCCGCGACGTCGGCGATTCCATCCAGGCCGATTCCATCCAGGGTGATCCCGGCCAGCAATTCGCGCAGGGATTTGGCGCTCACGGCACCGCCTCCTCGTAACTCGTGTCGCCCGGCGCATAATCCGGCGCCTTGCTGCCCGGCTGGATCGGCGCGCCGGTGTCCGGTCCGCCCGCATACCAGTGCTGCACGTTGTCGGGAGCGACGTCGAACAAGCGCAACGCGCCGGTCATCACCTGGCTGAATACCGGCGCCGCGACGGTGCCGCCGAAATAACCGCCCTGCGGATCGTGGATCACCACGACCGCGACCAGACGCGGATTGCTCGCCGGCGCAAGACCCGCGAACAGCGAGATGTAGCGGCTCTCGTAGCCGCCGGCCACGGCTTGGCGCGAAGTGCCGGTCTTGCCGGCGACGAGGTAATTCGGTACCGCCGCACGCAACGCCGTGCCACCGGGCGCGACCACGGTCTCGAGCATTTTCACGATCGTGCGCGCGAGTTGCGGATCGATCACCGCCACGTCCGGATTACGCACGCCCTTGACGAACGTGGGCTGGCGCAGGCGTCCGCCGTCGGCAAGCGTCGCATAGGCCTGGGCCAGTTGCAGCGTGGTCACGTTGAGGCCGTAACCGTAGGCAATGGTCGCCTTCTCGATCACGCCCCAACTGCGCGCGGGTGGCAGGAACCCCGGCGATTCGCCGGGGAACCCGCTGCCCGTGGACTCGCCAAAACCGAAACGATGGTCCATGTCGTACATGTCCTCGTTCGGCAGGGTCAGTGCGATCTTGGCCGCACCGATGTTGCTCGAATGCGTGATCACGCCGGTGACGGTGAGCAGGCCGTGGTTGGCGACGTCGCGGATGATGTGCCCGGCGAGCACGAACGTGCCGGGATTCGTGTCGATCGGCGTATCCGGCGTCCACTTGCCGCTTTGCAGCGCGGTAGCGATCGTGAACGGTTTCATCGTCGAACCCGGTTCGACCACGTCGGTCACTGCGCGGTTGCGCCGGTAGGCGGGATCGGCGGCCGGTGCGTTCGGGTTGTACGAGGGCTGGTTGACCATCGCGAGGATTTCGCCGTTGGTCGCGTCCAACACGACCATCGAGCCCGACTTGGCGTGATGGTCGATGATCGCGGCCTTGAGGTCGCGGTAGGCCAGGTACTGGATGCGACGATCGATGGACAAGGTCAGGTCGCGACCCGGTTTCGGCTCGCGCACCAGTTCCACGTTCTCGACGGTGTTGCCCTTGTTGTCGCGGATGACGCGTTTCGCGCCGGGCTTGCCGGCCAGCCAGTCGTCGAACGACAACTCGAGTCCTTCCTGGCCGCGGTCGTCGATGTTGGTCACGCCGAGCACGTGCGCGGTGACTTCGCCGCCAGGATAAAAGCGCTTGTACTCGCGCTGGCTGGACACGCCGGCGATGCCGAGCGCGAGGATCGCCTGCGCGTCGTCGGGATTGAGCTGGCGCTTCAGGTAGAGGAATTCGCGGTCTTGGTGTTGCTCGAGCTTCTGCTTGAGCGCGGCCGCATCGACGCCGAGCGCACGGGCCAGGTCCGCAATGCGTTCGGGCTGATCAAGCACCTGGCCGGGGTCGCACCAGACCGACTCGACTGGCGTGGACACCGCCAGCGGTTCACCGTTGCGGTCGAAGATGGTGCCGCGCGACACCGGGATCGGCACCTCGCGCAGAAAGCGTGCATCGCCCTGCTGCTGGTAGAAATCCTTGCGCACCACCTGCAGATCGACAGCGCGCACGATCAACGCGGTGGCGGCGAGAACCAGCACCATGAGCACGATGTAAAGGCGGCCGCGCGTGTTCACCGGCGGCGTGCGCGGTTTCACGCGCGCGCCATCGCCATGCCGGGTGCGCGGCGGCGCCGGATGGGAGGTCAGCAGCATGACGGACTCCGCGCGCTCATTTCTTCACCACCACGGTGTCGGCGGCGCCCGGATTGACCATGCCGAGCTGGCCACGCGCGATCTGCTCGATGCGATTGGGCTCGGCCCAGGTCGCCTGCTCGAGTTCGAGGCGGCCGAATTCGGTGTTGAGATCGTCCTGCTCGCGGGTCAGGAGCGTGAGTGCGCCGAACAGGATGCGGTCCTGCTGGCGCGCGTAGACGACGCCGATCGCGCTGGCCACGACGGCAGCCAGCAGCAACGCGACGATGACGGCACCGATGAGTTTCATCCGAGCTTCTCCGCCACGCGCAACACGGCGCTGCGCGCGCGCGGGTTGCGCGCGAGTTCCGCATCTCCCGGCATTTGCGCATGCCCGATCAAGCGCAATGACAACGACGCAGACGCAGGCGGAGGCAGGCCGCGGCGCGTGGGTGGCGCCTGCGATTGATCGCGCAGGAATTGCTTGACCGCGCGGTCCTCGAGCGAATGGAAGCTGATCACGCACAAGCGGCCGCCGGTGCGCAACCGCGCCACCGCGCCGCGCAGTCCGCGCGCGAGCGCTTCCATCTCGCCGTTCACCGCGATGCGCAGCGCCTGAAAACTGCGCGTGGCCGGATGCTTGCCCGACGGCGGCCGGCCGACGATGCCGGCGATCAGTTCCGCCAGTTCGCCGGTGCGCGCGATGGGCGCGCTGTGCCGCTGTGCGACGATTGCGCGCGCGATGTGCCGGCTCATGCGTTCCTCGCCATAATTCCACAACACGTCCGCGATCTGCTTTTCGTTCGCCCGCGCCAGAAATTCCGCCGCGCTCTCGCCACTGGTCGGATCCATGCGCATGTCCAGCGGCGCATCGGCGCGAAAGCTGAACCCGCGCTGCGCGTCGTCGAGCTGGGGCGAGGACACGCCCAGGTCCAGCAACACGCCATCCAGCCCGCCCAGCGTTGCATCCCAATCGGCCAATTCGGCGAAATTGCCGTGGCGAATCGCTACGCGCGCATCCGCGCCAAACTCCCGCCGCGCCGCCGCCACCGCCGCCGGATCGCGGTCCATCAACAGCAACCGACCGTGCGGACCCAACTGTTCGAGCAAGGCCCGCGCATGGCCGCCGCGTCCAAACGTGCCGTCCAGGTAGGTACCGTCCGCGCCGACGCACAAGCCATCCAGCGTCTCCTGGAGCATCACCGCGGCGTGGGTGTCATTGGCCATCGGCATCGTCCAGGCGGCGCGGTACGGCGCGCTCACAATCTCAGGCTCAGCATTTCGTCGGACAATTCTTGCTCGGCGATGCTCTGGCGGATCTTGTTCAGATGCGCCTGCTCGCTCCACAACTCGAACTTCGCGTTCATGCCGAGCAACACCGCTTTCTTCTCGATGCCGGCCGCGCCGCGCTGGCTGGCCGGCACCAGCACGCGTGCGTTGCCGTCCAGTTCCACTGTTGCCGCCGCGCCGACCAGTTTGAGTTGCAGGTCGCGGTGCACGCGCTTCACGCCGGACAACGCGTTGATCTGATCGCGTACTTTTTCCCACTCGCCGTATGGGAAAAGCCACAGGCAACCCGGCTCGAACGGGTTGTAGGTGAACACCAGCCGATTGGCGCAGGCCTTCGCCACCGCGTCGCGATACGCGGTCGGCAAGGCCATGCGGCCCTTGTCGTCAAGCGTGATTGCAGTTTCGCCCTGGAACATTTCCCACTAAAACCCACGAAATCCCACTTACGACGAACAGTAGTCCGCACGAGCAACCCTGTCAAGGGAAAATTTGCTTGTGGATCAATGGGAAAGCGCAGGTTTTACAGAGTTTCGAGTGAATTCTCAGGAGTCCAAAAAAGCCAATTGAATTCATTCGATTTTTTGTAAAAAGAAATCAGCGGGGTACGTCAAAAAGCATGTTGCAACGCAACATTCTAGAATCAGCCTGCATCCGCACCGCCGCAATGTATATTTTGCCAAAAATGATAATAAGTGGATAAATAGAAAAAGTGGAGTCGGCCGGTAAGCCGGGTTCTGTCGTGGACAGTCATTCCTCTGGGACACGCGTCGCCGCGCGCCTCAAGCAACCAACCCGGGAGCGACGCGGGCCGCGCCATTGCTCCCCTATTCGGTCTTGCTCCAGGTGGGGTTTGCCGTGCCGGTCCGTTGCCGGACTCGCGGTGCGCTCTTACCGCACCATTTCACCCTTGCCTGATCCAGAACATTCCGAAGAATGCCCGGCCATCGGCGGTATCTTTCTGTTGCACTTTCCGTCGGCTCGCGCCGCCCAGGCGTTACCTGGCACCTTGCCCTGTGGAGCCCGGACTTTCCTCGGCACCCTTGCGGATGACGCGACTGTCTGGCCGACTCCGCCTAGGATTCTACCGCGTCGTACAAGGCTTTGCGCGGCGCACCGCTGATTTCCGCGGCGAGTTTCGCCGCGCGGCTGGGTGGCAACTCTTTGCGCAGGATCTCGAACACGCGCCGACCTTCGGCGAGTTTGGCCGTATCCGCATCCGCATCGGCGCCAGCAATCAACAACACAAATTCGCCGCGTTGCTGATCCCTGTCCGATTCCACGCGTACCGACAATTCCGTCAACGTGCCATCGAGGATGGTCTCGTACAGCTTGGTCAGCTCGCGCGCGAGCACGGCGTGGCGTTCGCCGCCGAAAACGCCGACGCAATCGTGCAGGCACTCTTCGATGCGATGGCTGGACTCGTAGAAGATCACGGTGCGCGTCTCGGCCGCGAGCGTTTGCAGATGCGCGCGCCGCGCCGCGGATTTGGCCGGCAGGAAGCCCTCGAACACGAAACGGTCGCTCGGCAGTCCCGCCGCCGACAGCGCCGCGATCGCCGCACAAGCGCCGGGCACCGGACTCACCGCGATGCCCGCTTCCCGCGCCGCGCGCACGAGGCGATAGCCCGGGTCGCTTATGAGCGGAGTGCCGGCATCGCTGATCAGCGCGATCTGCGCGCCCGCGCGCAGGCGCTGCACGAGCTCGGCGGATTTTTCGCGCTCGTTGTGTTCGTGCAGAGCGAGCGTGCGCGTGGCGATGCCGAATTGCGCAAGCAGTGCCGCACTATGGCGCGTGTCCTCGGCGGCGATCAGGTCGACGCTGGAGAGAATTTCGCGCGCGCGAGTCGACAGGTCGGCCAGGTTGCCGATCGGCGTGGCCACGATAAAGAGCTTGCCCGCAGGATGCTGATTCATTGCGATCTAGCTTAGCGCGATCCGCTATCATTCGGTTTCGTACCTCGGGAATGCGGCCATGAGTTTGCGACGCGGGTTGCCTGTCTTGTTTTGCTGCATCGCAGCCTTCATGGCCGGCTGCGCCCAGGTCGGCGCGCCGCGGCAAGAGGCGCCCGATGCCGTCGCTGCCGACCAGGCGTATGGCCAGGGCAATTTCGACGAAGCCGCGCGCGATTTCCTGGCGCTCGCCGATGCACATCCGCGCGATGGTGCGTTTTACCGGCTGCGTGCGGCCGAGGCCTATCTGCAGAACGGCGAACTTGATGCGGTGGCGCGCACGCTGCCGGACATCCAACGCCGCCACCTGCAGGGCGACGAGCCCGTCCGCTACGACCTGCTCGCCGCCGAAGTCGCGCTGTCGCGGCATGACGCGGCCGCTGCGCTGAAGAGCCTGCATTTCTCCGACACCGATCTCGCGACGCCGCTGCGCCTGCGCGCGTTGGAGCTGCGCGCCCGCGCCCAGGCCGCGCAAGGCGATGCGCTCGACAGTGCGCGCACGCGTGCGGATCTCGACCGCCTGCTCGGTGGCAACGACCGCGCGCAGAACGAAGCGCAAATCGTCGTCACGCTCAAGACCCTGAATCCGGACGCGCTGCGCGACGCGGCCGCGACGCTGCTGCCGGGCGATCCGCTACAACCGTGGATCGACCAGGCCCTGCACGCCAGCGGCGGCGCCCTGCCGGTCGTCGTGCTGCATCCGAACCAGCCGGTCGGCACGCTGATCCCACAAGGCACGCAGCCACCGCTGCGCGAAGGTTTTGCGCAGATCCACCGCATCGCATTGCTGTTGCCCGAGAGCGGCCCGCTCGCGGCCGTGGCGCAGCCGGTGCGCGACGGATTCTTCGCCGCCAACTTCGCCGACGACACGCCGCAGCGCGCGCCGGTCACGGTCTACGATACCGGCGGCACGCCCGCGGACGCGGTCGCCGCCTACCGCCGCGCCGTCGCCGACGGCGCCGATCGCATCGTCGGACCGCTCGCTCGCGATGCCGTGTCCGCCGTGTTCGCGCAGGGCAGCCTGCCGGTGCCGGTGCTCGCCCTCAACCAACCCGACGGCGCGCAAACGCCGCCGCCCGGCAGCGCTGCGTTCGGCCTGAATCCGGATGCCGAAGCCGCGCAGGCAGCCGAACGCATGCTGCAGCAAGGCATCACGCACGCCATCGTCATCACCGCGACCGAGGATTGGGCCGAACGCGCCGCGCTCGCTTTCCGCGCGCAATTCGAAAGCCGCAACGGACAGATCCTCGGCGAGGCGCGCGTGGAAAACAGCGAGGTGAATTATTCGACGATGATCCGGCAGACGCTGGCGAGCGTGCCGACCTCGAGTGCCGCACCGTCCCTGCCCGGCGCTGCGCCGGTTGCGCCGGCGGCAGGCGCCCCGGCACCCGCGCCCGTGGACACCGGCATCTTCATCAGCATGCGCCCGCAGCAGGCGCGCCTGCTGCTGCCGCAACTCAAGCTGGCCGGTTACACGAATGTGCCGGTGTTCGCGACATCGCACATCTATGCCGGCAACTACAATCCGGGCCTGGATCGCGACCTCGACGGCGTGCAGTTCTGCGATGCGCCCTGGCTGTTCGATTCCACGCTCGGCCTGCCCCGCCACGAAGATATCGTTCGCGTGCTTGATAGCGCGCGCGGCGCCGGCGGACGCCTGTTCGCGATGGGCATGGATGCATACCGGTTGCTGCCCTACATGGACTGGCTCGCGCAGCATCCGGACAGCTACCTGCCGGGCGCGACCGGGCAACTCGCCGAAGACCGGCTCGGCCGCATCCAGCGCCTGCTCACCTGGGCGCAGTTCGACAACGGCGCCGCGCATCCGGTTGCGGGCGGCCTGCAGACGAGTACCGCGCCATAATGACCGCGCGCGGCACCGGCGCCATCTGGGAAAGCGTGGTCGAAGCGCATTTGCATGAATCCGGACTGCGTACATTGGCGCGCAATTTCACTTGCCGTCTCGGCGAGATCGACCTCATCCTGGCCGAGCGCGATTGCACCGTGTTCGTGGAAGTGCGTTTCCGCCGCAATGCCGCACACGGCGATGGTGCGGCTTCCGTCGGCTCGGCCAAGCGCACGAAACTTCTGCGCGCCGCGCAGGTCTGGCTTCTGGCGCACCCGCATCGCGCCACGCAACCGTGTCGGTTCGACGTGATCGGTTGCAGCGGCACGCCGCAAGCGCCGCAATTGGACTGGATCCGCAACGCCTTCGAGACATGCTGAACAATGAAAATGTATAAAACAATCCTGTTGTTGGCGCTTCTGCCGCTGCTGCATAGCTGCGTCGCCGTCGTCGCCGGCGGCGTGCTGGTCGGCGCACATGCCGTGCACGACCGCCGCGCGGTCGGCACGGTGCTCAGCGACCGCAACATCCAGCTGAGCGCGATCGACGCGATCAACAAGCACCGCGAGCTCACCCGCGACGACAACAACGTCAAGGTCGTCGTCTACAACGGCGTCATGCTGCTGTGCGGGCAAGTGCGCAGCGAACAACTCAAGCAACTCGCGCAAACCTCGGCCGAGGGCTTCCAGGGCGTCGTCCGTTTCGTCAACGAAATCGAAGTGACGGATGATCCGCAAGGCTTCTGGCGCCGGCGCGGGGACGAAACGATCACCGCACACGTCAAGACCGGCCTGCTCGACATCACCAGCCTGCCCGGGTTCGATCCGACCCGGATCAACGTCACCACCTCGCATCGCGTGGTCTATCTCATGGGCCTGGTCAAGCACGCCGAAGCGGACGCGGCGACCGATGTGGCGCGCAATGCGAATGGCGTGGACAAGGTCGTGAAATTGTTCGACTACGTCGACTGAGCGAGAATGCGGTCGGACTGAACGTGACGCCCTTCACAGTCCGCCCGGATCGGGAGTAGACTCGCACAGTCTTTCTGCAATCAGGGGTGTTCCGTGGAATCCAAGTTGCTGCGTCCCTTGTCCCAGGCCGTGGCGCTGGCGCTTGCCGCCGGCGGTGCGCATGCGGCCGCGATCACCGTCACCGATGGCGGCGATGCCGGCACGGCCGGCACCTGCACGCTGCGCCAGGCCATCGTTTCGGCGAACGCCGACAGCGCCCAGGGCGCCTGCACGGCAGGTAGTGGTGCCGACACGATCACCTTCGCGGCGGGTTTGGCGAATTCGAACATCGCACTGCAATCCGGACAGTTGTTGATCAACAGTAGCGTGACCATCACCGGCAGCGGACAGACGATCGCCGCCAGCGGCAATTCGCGGGTGATGGAAATCAACAGCACCAATACCGTCGCAACCGTGACGCTGTCCGACCTGACCCTGACCGGTGGCAATTACAGTGGCGCGGGCGCCGGCCTGGCGATCAAGTACGGCAATGGCCCGGTGGCTCCGGCCTCGCGAACGCAACTTAATGGCCCCACTGCCATCGCGGCTTCAGGCCCAAATGTCACCCTGAATCAGGTCACGATCAGTAACAACACTTCCAACGTCCAGGCCGGTGGGTTGTTCATCTCCAATGCCACCGTTGCCATCAACCAGTCCAGCATCTCGGGCAATACGCTCACGGCCACGGGCAATTACGGCGCAGGCGGTGTTTACATAACCAATGGTTCGGCAGTCACCATCACCGATTCGACGATATCCGGCAACAGCGCTTCCGGGAGCCATACGTTCCTGACCGGCGGCGTGTACGTTTACAGGAGCGCGCTTGCGGCGACCAATTCCACTGTCACCGGCAACCGCGCCAGTGGCGGCAACGACCTGGCTGGCGGCATTTCGCTCGCGAATTCCTCGGCAGGCATCTACGACAGCACCGTTACCGGCAACAGCACAACCGCGGCGAACGTCGTCACTGGCGGCATCCTCGTCGGCAATCAGTTCGTCGGCGCCGGCTTGAATATTTCCAACTCCATCCTTGCCGCGAACACGGGTCCCATAGACATGAGGGTATTCGGCAGTTCCAACGTGATCGCCCAGTCCAACCTGATGGGCGCGGCGCTTTCCGGCGCCTTCGCCGGCAACGGCAACGTGTTCAACGATGCGCCCGGACTCGGCGCGCTGGCGAATAACGGCGGACCCACGCTGACCATGCTGCCGCTAGCAGGCAGTCCGGCACTCGGTGCAGGCAATGTCGCCCTCATTCCTGCGGGAGTGACGACGGATCAGCGCGGCGCCGGCTACGCACGCGTGGTCAGTGGTTCACTGGATCTGGGTTCGGTGGAAGCCGCCGCTGCTCCTGTCGCCGCGACACCGACACCGACACCCGCGCTGTCGCGCTGGGCCATGCTCGCGCTCGGCGGATTGCTTGGCCTGTTCGGACTGCGCAAGCGAAAACGCACGGGCTGATTCGCCCGCCGCGCCGGCGTAAACTGGCGGCATGCCGCTTTCCGATTCCTTGACTACCGCACTGCGCGGGATTTTCGGCAGCGCGCTCGTCGTCGATCCCGCCGAATGCCTCGCCTACGGCTACGACAATTCGCGCCGCCAGGCACAACCCGATGCCGTGGTTTTTCCCACCGAGCACACGCAAGTCTTGCAACTCGTGCGCGCTTGCCGCGAAACCCGCACGCCGCTGACCGCGCGTGGCCGTGGCACCAACACGACGGGCGCCACCGTTCCTGTCGACGGCGGCGTGGTGGTCTCGTTCGAATGCATGAATCGCATCGTACGCATCGACGCAGACAACCGCCTCGCCGTGGTCGAACCGGGCGTGCTCAACGGCGATCTGCAAACCGCACTTGTCGAACGCGGATTTTTCTGGCCGCCCGATCCGACCTCGAGCCCCTACTGCACGATCGGCGGCAACCTCGCCTGCAACGCTGCCGGCCCGCGCGCGGTGAAGTACGGCAGTTGCCGCGAGAACACGCTCGGCCTGCGCGCCGTCGCCGGCACCGGCGAGGAATTCCTCTGCGGCGTGAACACGACCAAAGGCGCGGTCGGCTACGACCTGACGCGGCTTTTGATCGGCGCCGAGGGCACGCTCGCCATCATCACCCAAGCCACGCTCAAGCTCACGCCCAAACCCGCCACCAAAGCGACCCTGAGCGCGAGTTACACCGACGTCGCCGCCGCCGCGGTCGCGGTCGCGCGCCTCATGGCACAGCCGGTGGTGCCCTGCGCGCTGGAATTCATGGACGACGAGGCGCTGCGGCTCGCGCGCGCGCACGCGGGTGACGCGATCCCCGAGGCCGGTGCGCTGCTCATCGTCGAAGCCGACGGCGATGCGGCCGATCTTCCGCGTGCCATCGACGCTTTGGCCGCTGCCGCGCGCGGTGCGGGACTGCTTGCGCTGCGCACCGCCGCGGATACGCGCGAGGCCGAAACCCTGTGGGCGGCGCGCCGCGCGCTGTCGCCCGCCCTGCGCACGATCTCGCCGGACAAGATCAACGAGGACGTGGTCGTGCCGGTGTCGCGCCTGCCGGAACTGATCGCGACACTGCGCGCCATCGCGCGCAAACATGCGATCCCCATCGTCAACTTCGGCCATGCCGGCAATGGCAACATCCACGTGAACCTGTTGCCGCGCGATGCCGCCGAGCACGCACGCGCCGAAGCCGCCCTGCCCGAAGTATTCGCCGCGGTAATCGCACTCGACGGCACGCTCTCGGGTGAGCACGGCATTGGCCTGGCCAAGCGCGATTTCCTGAGCGATGCGCTCGATCCGCACGCGCTGGAATTCATGCGCCGGATCAAGGCGCAATTCGATCCGGACGGGATTCTCAATCCGGGAAAACTCCTGCCGCCGCCGTGACGAAAAAGCTCGACACTCTGCTGCGCGACATCCGCGTCTGCCGCATCTGCGAAAAGCATCTGCCACTCGGGCCCAACCCGGTGCTACGCGCAAGCGACAGCGCGCGAATCCTGATTGTCGGGCAGGCGCCGGGCACGAAGGTGCATGCGACGGGAATTCCGTGGAACGATGCGAGCGGCGAACGTCTGCGCACGTGGATGGACGTGGACCGCGACACTTTTTACGACGAAGCGCGCATCGCCATCGTGCCGATGGGGTTCTGTTATCCCGGCCGCGGCCGCGGCGGCGACAATCCGCCGCGTCCGGAATGCGCACGCACCTGGCATCCGCAATTGATTCCGCTGTTACGCAATGTGCGCCTGACCTTGCTGATTGGCCAGTACGCGCACAGGTATTTCCTGCGCGAGCGGCGCCGCGATTCGCTCACGGCGACGGTGCGCGCGTTCGGCGAATACCTGCCGCAATTCCTGCCGATGGTGCATCCGAGTCCGCGCAACCAGGGCTGGCTCAAGCGTCATGCGTGGTTCGAGAAGGATTTGCTGCCGGTGTTACGCGAACGCGTGCACGAGCTGCTCTAGCGCCGCCAGCGCCAGCGCCGCGTAGACGCCGGCGATCACGTCATCGAGCATTACGCCGAGGCCGCCGGAAATTTTTCGATCCGCCCACGACACCGGCCAAGGCTTGGCAATGTCGAACACCCGGAACAACACAAATCCGCCGACGATCCAAAGCCAGCCGCGCGGCCAGAACAACAGTGGCGCGAGCGCGAGCCACTGGCCAACGAATTCGTCCCAGACCACGGCGCCGGGATCGGCAACGGAAAGTTTTCGGATCGCCCAGTCGCTCACCCATACTCCCAGGGCAAACGCGAGCAACAACGCCAACGCGAACCATGGCAGCGACAACTCGCGCAGCGCCAGCCATGGCAGCAGCGCGGCCAGCGATCCGGCAGTGCCCGGCGCGAAGGGACTCAAGCCGGAGCCGAAGCCGCAGGCGATCCAACCTGCCGGATGCCTGAGCAACGTGCGGCGTTGTGTGGCATCCAGACTCATGCAAAATGTTCCCAACCACGGCGCGACACCATGACGGGCTTTCCGGAAGCATCGTGCACGCTCACGTTCGCGTCCGCGACGATGTGGCCGATGCACGTCGCGCCGCAGCCGCTGTGCGCAAGATCGCGCAGCAGACCGGATGCGACCGCGTCCGACGCGGTGAAACACAATTCGTAGTCGTCGCCGCCGGCAAGCTGGAATTCACGGCGCGTGGGCGCATCGAATGCAGCGGCAAGTTCGGACGACGCCAGCAGCGCATCCGCGTCGATCTGCGCACCAACGCCACTGGCGTCGCAAATGTGTCCCAGATCGGCGACGAGTCCGTCGGAGACATCGATGCAGGCGCTGGCCCGACCGCGCAGGATCAATCCTTGTTCGACGCGCGGCGTCGGCCGGTGCAGGCGCTCCGGCAAATACGCGCTTTGCGTCCGGCCCGATTGCAGCAGGCGCAATCCCGCTGCCGCATCGCCGAGCGTGCCGGTCACGTACACGCCATCACCCACGCGCGCGCCGGAGCGCGTGAGCGCCGCGCCTTGCGGCACGAAACCATGAATCGTCACCGTGATCGAAAGCGGGCCTTGTGTGGTGTCGCCACCGACCAGAGCGACATCGTGCTCGCGCGCAAGCGTGGCGAAACCATCGGCAAATTCTTCAACCCAGCGCGCATCGGCGCTCGGCAAGGTCAGCGCGAGCGTGGCCCAGGCCGGTTCCGCGCCCATTGCGGCAAGATCCGAAAGATTCACTGCCAGCGATTTCCAGCCAATGTCGTGCGCAGCGGCGTCTGGCAGGAAGTGCACGCCTGCGACGAGCGTATCGGTGCTGACCGCGAGCAGTTGTCCCACCGGCACCGCCAGCAGCGCGGCATCGTCGCCGATGCCCAGCACCACGTCGGAACGCGCGGCCGCGCAGCGTTCGCGGATCACGTCGATCAGCGCGAACTCGCCCACGTCAGCCGCGGCGCGGGTTTTCGGTTTCCGCCGCACGCCACTCGCGCGCCGCCTTGTCGAGCACGCCGTTGACGTAGGTGTGGCCATGCTCGGCGCCGAACCGCTTGGCGACTTCGACCGCCTCGTTGAGCACGACGCGGTACGGCACGTCGGGACGATGGCGCAATTCGTAGGCGGCAAGGCGCAGCACCGCGCGCTCGATCGGATCGACGCGGGCCATCTCGCGGTCCAGAAACGGTGCGAGCCCGGCGTCGAGTTCGGCGCAATGCGTCTCCACGCCGCGCAGCAGATCCTCGAAATAATCCAGGTCCGCGATTTCCATGTCCTGCTCGTGGCGGAACTCTTCGATGACGTCACGCATTGGATTGCCGCCGATCTGCCATGCGTAGAGTGCCTGTGCGGCGCGGCGCCGCGCGCGCGAACGCGCGGTGAGGTCGATCCCGGAATTGCGGTTTTGATCGCTCATGGTTGCCTCCACAAATCCGCCATTTCCAACGCCGCGAGCGCGACTTCCTCGCCCTTGTTGCCGTGCGTACCGCCGGCACGCGCCTGCGCGTCATCAAAGCGCTCGACGGCGAGCACGCCATTGAGCACCGGCACGCCGTTATCCAGCGCCACGCGCATCAGACCGGCGGCGCATTCATCGGCGACATGCTCATAGTGCCGCGTGTCGCCGCGCACCACGCAGCCCAGCGCCACGATCGCCGCGTGCTTGCCCCCGAGCGCAACGCGCGCCGCCACCTGCGGGATTTCCCATGCGCCCGGCACGCGAATCACGTCGAGCGCCGTTTCGGCCACGCCATGCGCCGCAAACGTGCGCCGAGCGCCGTCGACGAGAACATCGACGATGCCTGGATTCCAGCGGCTGGCGATGATGGCGAAGCGCATCTGCGGGGCGGCATGCGCACCACCGGCGAATTCCGGCACGGGCGTTTCCTCTTCGCGGCGGGCGCCGCGTACGTAGTTTACCCGACCCGGCCTTGCCGAAACCGCGCCAGCCACGCCGCTTCCGCGGCATCGCCGAAGACCGCGAACACGTCGCAGGACGCATCGATCTCGCCCAGCGGCGCCAAGCGAGCCACGAGCACACCCAGACCGGCGCGCAACGGCACCAAACGCTGCAGATTGAGATCGTGATTGCGCAGCGAAATCGCAAAAACGCGCGCGTCCAGCACAGCCAGTTGCGCGGCATACTGGTCGAGCGAAACGCCCGCGAGCTGGAGCAGTCCCGGCGCGAATTCCATCAGGCAGCCCAGACGCTCGCGGTTGACGGAAATGGTGTTCGCCATGCCGGCAAGGATGCGCGGCTCGGCGCCCTGCGTGTCGATCTTGATGAAATCCAGCGGCGCACCGGCGAGCGCAGAATCCAGGTCAATGGTCTCGACCCTGATGCGCGTGCGTCCCGGCGCCGGCGCGAGGCGGTGATCGCCCGGATTGTCGTCGCACAAATGCAGGAACTCGGCGCCGCCGCCTTCCGCCAGCGCCAGTGGACGCGCCTCGACATTGCCGCAATCGTTGAGCAGCAGGTTGGCCAGCAGCATGCGGAAGTTTGCCGGCTCCGGCTCGAAGGCGATGACGCCGCCGGTCGCGCCGACCAGATGCGAGAACAACACGCTGTAGTAACCGGCGTGCGCGCCGGCATCGACCACGTGCATGCCCGGGCGCAGCAGGCGCTGGCACAGGGCGGTCTCGGCCGGCTCCCAGACGCCGTGAGCGCGCAGATGGGGTGCGATGCTGCGATCGGCCTGCGTTTCCAGCGCGAGCACGAACGTCGGCACGTTAGGAGCGCGCACCTGGAGCAACTCGACGCGACGCGGCGCCGCCGACGCGTTCACGCCTCCATCATCCCGGAATGGCGGGTGACGATGGTCGGATCGAGATACACGGCGAATCCGAGCCGGCGCAACTCGCGGCAGACCCAGTAATCCTCGGACAGGTATTCGTCGCCGACCACGCCCGTGCGGAAGATGTCGTACTGCACGCTGCTCTTGAGTTCCACGCCGCGCAGGTCGAAGCCGCGCGAGTACACGCGCCCTTCGCGGCGCGCATCGGCCACCAGCGCGGCGACCGCCGCACGCGACAGCAGCAGCGCCGCCGTACCGATGCGCTCGACCGCGTACAGCGCGCCATCCTCACCGCGCAGCGCGCCGACATTGAAGATGCGCCCGCCGCTGGCGTTGCGGCCCTTGAGCGCGACCGCCGCGCCGATGACATCGCGGCCCGCGGCCAGCATGCGCCGCAAGCCGGCGGGCGGCAGCAGCACGTCCGCATCGAGGAACAGCAGATGGCTGTATTCGGCGCGCGCATGGAATTCGGAAAGGATCGTGTTGCGTGCGCGCGTGATCAGGCTTTCGTTGCCGATGCTCATCAGCGCGAAGTCGATGCCGGCGCGCTGGTATTGCAACAGCGCGCTCACATAGTCGCTGTGCATCATGCCGCCGTACGCCGGCGTGCCGATCAGCAGGCGGGGAGTGGAGGCGTTCATTCGGGGCGGTACTTGTCACGATTGCCGACGATCTGCGCCTGGATTTCCGACAGCCGCTCCAGTTGCGGATCTTCCATCTGACGATAGCTTTCCAGCAGCGCGCAGTTGGCGGCATAGTGGGGTTGCTCGAACGTGGCCGCGCGCGACCGCGCATGCGCCAGGTGAATCGCCGGGCGGATGTCGAGTTCGAAGGCAGGCACGCGCGCGCGTTCGAGGCGGTAGCTGAAGGCGTCGTCTTCGCCGCCCCAGCCGCGGAAGCGCTCGTCCCATCCGCCCAGACGCACGAACGCGGCGCGCGCGATGAGGAACACGCCGCCGGCGAACACGATGCGCTCACCCGCACCCTCGCGGTTGGGCGCGGCATCGCGGCGATCGGGAACGAAATCGAAATCGCCGCCGCGCACACGCGTGCTTTCGGATGTGTCGAGGTCGATCAGGCGACGATACGGTTTGATCGCCCAATAGCCCTTTTCCACATGCTCCAGCGTGGCAGTCAAGGCGGCGCCAAGCACGATGTCGGCATCGGCAAAGGCCAGCCAGGCGTGCGTACAGCAGCGGAAGCCGACGTTCAGGCCCCAGCTCTTGTTGAACGGTCCCGGGTTGTAGGCGAACACATGCTTGCAAGCCGGATGCGGCAAACCGCCATCCAGGCGCGGCACCGAGTCCTGCTCGACGAGAAACGGCTCGAATTGCGGATAACGCGCCAGCCATTCCAGCACGGCAAAAAGATTGGCGCGGCGGCTCGCGTCTTCGCCGTCGCGCCAGGTCAGGATGTAAGCGATCTTTTGCATCCGTCCACTACCGCACCCCTTACAATCGGGTGTCATGATCAGTTGTCTGATGATAACCCAGGCCTCGCGCCTTGCACTGGCGAAACTCGCGATCGGCGATTTCGCGGCGCAGACGCACGCCGAACGCGAGCTGGTGATCGTGCACGATGGCGACGATGCCTGCCACGCACAGTTGAGCGGGCTCGTCGCTAGCCTGCAAACGGCGCCGATCCGCTGCGTACGGCACACGCCCGGTTCGACGCTCGGCGCCCTGCGCAATGCCTCGGTCGATGCGGCGCATGGAGAATTCGTCTGCCAATGGGACGACGACGATCGCTACCATCCGCAACGCCTGGCATTGCAGTGGCGCGCGTTGAACGAAGCAAAAGCGGATTTCAGTTATCTGTGCGATCAGTTGCACTGGTTCCCGGCGCGCGGCGAGTTGTATTGGGACGACTGGAACCGCGAAGCGTATCCGCTGAACGTGGTGCAAGGTTCGCTGCTCGGCCGGCGCGAACGCATGCCGCGTTACGCGCAACTCGCGCGCGGCGAGGATACCGACGTGCTGCTGAAGATCCTGCGCCAGGGCAGCGCCATCGCGCGCGTGCGCGATGGCGGCTGGAGTTCGGTCTACGTCTACCACGGCGCCAACACGTTCAACGGCGCGCATCACGCGGCGATCGCGCGCGCCAAGGCGCTGGGCCACGCCGCGCTGGTGCAACGCGAAACGCTGCTGCGTCGACGTCTGGCCGAATACGCACCACCGCTGGGCGCACTGCGCATGCCGCATGCGGCTGGTGCCCTGCGCATTGACGGCTAATCCAGGAATTTCCGCACCAGATTAGCCAGCGTGCAATCGCGCGTGCGGATCCAACCTTCGTCGATCTGCCCGGCGTGCACCGCGGAAAAATCCATGCGCGTCGCCTCCCACCACAGATGCGCCCACAGGTGCAGGCTGTACATGTCGGCGTGCACGCGGTCGGACTGTTCGAGCAGGCTTTCCAGGCCGGCAATGGTGCTGCCGTAGCGGTAGAAGTATTCGCGCGGCAGCACGCGCAGGGCATCCGGCATGACCCGCCACAGCCGCGCGGCTTCGTGGCAGGAATGCCCGCTCCAGCTGCCATCGAACGCCGCGACCATGCGCTCGCGCCAGACCTGGGCGAAACGCGACGCGGGCCGCGCGAACATCACCGCGTTGCACAGCGTCGGGCGGATGACCTGCCCCTGCGCGAACGGCGCGCTTTCCTCGCCGATCGCGAAGTCCTGCGCGAACCATGCGTCCGGGTACGGCCGCACGAACACGGTGTCCATGTCGCAGTAGACTCCGCCGTGCGCGATGAGGATGTCCAGGCGCAGGAAATCCGCTTCGTGCGCATAGCTCAATCCGAGTTGCTCGATGAAGCGGCCTTCCGCACTGTCTGCGTAACGCGCCGGCGCAAAACCCGCCACGACATCCGGCGCTCGCACCAGTTGCAGATGCGGCTTGATCTTTTCCCACCATGGCCCGAATGGTTCGTGCCGGTAGTGGAAATGGATCGCGTCCGGCCGGTTCACGGCGCGGCACGAGGCAAGGCACAGGTAGTGCAGGATGTGGAACGGCTCGCGTTGCTCGCGCAGGCCGAAGACGAAGTGGAAGTCGCGCCGCGCGTTCATGCGATGGCTTCGATCAGCGCGTCGGCGACGACCGGTTCGGCATAGTCGCGCACGATGCGTTCGCGGATGGCGTTCGCCGCTTCCTGCGCCGATGCGCCGTCGTCCGCCACCGCGCGCAACCGCGCGACCGCGGCGTCGAAATCCGGCGCTGCCCAACGCTGGCTCGGGAAGTACGAAGGCTGGTGCGGCGGCCACAGTGGGACGGATTCCAGCATGCAGGGCACGGCCCCGGGCCAGTCGGCGCCGAGGAATTCGCACTGCCCGCCCCAGGCCGTCATCACAACGGGTTTTGCGAGCGTGGCCGCCTCGAACGCGCCCAGGCCCCAGCCTTCGCCGTGGCTGAGCGAAACGTAGACGTCGCCGAGTTCGTGGATCAAGTCGATGCCGTCGCCGTCGAGTTCCGCATCGACCAGGACGATCTGCGGCAGGCGCCGGCCAATTTCCGCCTCCGCGTCGCGCATCGCCTGCAGGACGAGCTCGCGCGAAGGCACGACCGGATAGAACGGCCCGTCGCCGTGGCCGGTCGCCGAGGTCTTGATCAGCAGGCTCGCCGGCGCGTCCGCGGCGAAGGCGCGCGCGAACGCACGGATCAGCGCCGGCATGTTCTTGCGCGGATCCCAGGCATTGATCGTGTAGAACACGCGATGGCCGCGCGGGATGCCGAGTTGCGCACGCGCTCTGGCGACGTCCGCTGGCGTGTATTCGCGCCAAGTGTGGCGGCGGATGTGCGGCACCACGCGGATCGGCCGATCCAGCCCGCTGTGCGCAAATGCCGTACGGTTGAATTCGCACGGCACGATCACGCGATCGGCCTGGCGCAGCAGTGGCAGCCAGTGCGCCGGCGTGCGGTCCGTTTCCCACACGGTAATGCCGATGTTGCGCTTGCCGGCCTGGAACACCTGCGGCCAGGCCTCCGGCGGGGCGTGCACGACGACCGTGTCGTGGGCGACTGGCGCAAGCGTACGCTGGACAAGTACGGGCAGGTCCGCCAGGTGGCCGTGCGTTCCACACCGCTCGAGCACGGCGCGCGGACGGCCATCCGGCATTGTCCACGAGCCGGCGGTCATGCGATCGGGCAGCCAATCCATCGGCACCCATTGCACCGGGATGCCTGCGTTGACGAGTGCGCGCACGTAGGCGATCGCGGCCTGGCCATAGCCGCTCAGGTCGCCGGAACCGCAGTAAAGCACGCCGCGCGGTCTTGTCGTCATTGCTATTCCGCGTCCTGGTAGCCGGCGACTTCCAGACCGAATCCGGATAGCCCGGAAAAACGGCGCTTCGTGCCGAGCACGATCAGGCGGCGCGCGCCGAGATCGGCGAGGATCTGCGCGCCGATGCCGTGGCGGCGCCACTCGCCTTCAACATCGGATCGCGGTTGTGCCGGTTGCACGATGCGCTCGAGTGCGTTCGCCGCTTCGTCCGCATCCGTCAGCAGCACGATGACGCCGCGATCGGCCTGCGCGACGCGGCGCAGTGCATTGGCCAGCGTCACGCCGTGATCGGCGCGCGCCAGTTGCAGCGCATCGGCGAGCGTGTCGCGCACATGCACGCGCGCGAGCACCGGCTCGCCGTCGTCGATGCGACCGCGCACCAGGGCGAAATGCGGCAACTGCGTCAGCGCATCGCGATAGCCGATCAGGCGAAACGTCCCGAACGCGGTTTCCACTTCACGTTCGGCCACGCGCGCGACGGTGCGCTCGGTCGCCAGCCGGTGCCGGATCAGGTCGGCGATGCTGCCGATCTTGAGACCGTGCGCGGCCGCGAATTTTTCCAGTTGCGGACGCCGCGCCATGCTGCCGTCTTCGGCGAGGATTTCTACCAGCACGCCAGCCGGTTCGCAGCCGGCGAGCATCGCGAGATCGCTCGCGGCCTCGGTGTGTCCGGCGCGCGTGAGGACGCCACCCGGCTGCGCGGCGAGCGGGAAGATGTGGCCGGGCTGGACGAGGTCGGCGGGTTTCGCATTCGCGGCAACTGCAATGCGTATCGTGTGCGCGCGATCGTGTGCGGAGATGCCGGTGGTGACGCCATCAGCCGCCTCGATCGACACGGTGAAGTTGGTGTGATGGCGCGAAGCATTGGCGCTGACCATCGGCGGCAGGCGCAGTAGCGCGCAGCGTTCACGGGTCAACGACAGGCACACCAGCCCGCGCGCGTGCGTGACCATGAAGTTGATGTCCTCGGGCCGCACTTTTTCCGCGGCCATGATGAGGTCGCCTTCGTTCTCGCGATCCTCGTCGTCGACGATCACGACCATGCGTCCGGCGCGGATATCGGCAACGAGTTCGGGAATCGTGGCAAAACTCATGCGTTGTCTCCAGCGCTCAATCGCTCCAGATAGCGCGCGATCAGATCGACTTCGATATTCACGTGGTCGCCAATTCGCTTGTCGCGGAACGTGGTCGCCCCGATGGTGTGTGGAATCAGGTTTACGCCGAATCGGTTTGTGCTGACATCATTCACGGTCAGGCTGACACCGTCGATGCAAACCGAGCCCTTCACCGCGATGTAGCGCGACAGTGGCGCGGGCACCTCGAACGTCCATCGCTGCGAACGCGCATCAGATCCGATGGCGGCAATGCGGCCGACGCCGTCGACATGCCCGGACACGAGGTGCCCGCCGAGGCGATCGGACAGGCACAGCGCAGGCTCGAGGTTCACTGCATCGCCCTCGCGCAACTCAGCCAGCGTGGTCAGCGCCAGCGTTTCTGCCGAAACATCGAATGTGTGGATTTTGTTCTCGCGCGCGGCGACGGTCAGGCATACGCCGGAAACACACAGGCTGTCGCCCAACGCGAGTTCGACATCGAGCGTGGACGCATCCACCGACAGGCGCACATCGCCGCCACGCGCTTCGATGCGCCTGATGGTTCCGACAGCCTGGACGATTCCCGTAAACATCGCGTCATTCTCTCAACAACAGGCGCCAATCGTCGCCGATCCGGCGTTCATCGACGACACGCAGGCGCCGACCCGCCGCGATTTCGCCAAGTGCCGGCAAGACCAGCAATGGGCGCGCCGTATCGCCGAGCAGGATGGGCGAAACGTAAAGCAGCATCTCGTCGACAAGTCCGGTCTGGAACAGTGCGCCGCACAGTGTTGGCCCGGCCTCGACCTGCAATTCGTTGACGCCGCGTGCGGCGAGAAGATCCAACGTGGCAGCGAGATCGATTCTGCCTATCGCATCCGTGGTGATCGCCACGAGTTCGGCATGCCGGTAACGATCATCGCGCGGCCTTGCGGATTCGTCGTGCAGGACCAGCGTCGGCACGCTACCGTCGAGCAGATGCGCTTGCGCGGGCAGGGCGTCGAGGCGCGCATCGGGCACAACGCGCAACACGGGCGTGAATGCCTCGCCATCCGGCAAGCGCACCGTCAGCCGCGGATCATCGACACGCGCAGTGCCGGTGCCGGTCAGGATCGCGCTGCTGCGCGCGCGCCAGCGCTGCACGTCCGCGCGCGCGGCCTCACCCGTGATCCATTGCGATTGGCCGTTCGCCAGCGCGGTACGGCCGTCCAGACTCATCGCGAGTTTGACCCGCACCCACGGTCGGCCACGTTCCAGACGAGAAATAAACCCGCGATTGAGTTCGCGTGCCGCCTGGCGCATCAGCCCGGTTTCCACGGCGATGCCGGCCGCGCGCAATTTCTCGAAGCCACCGCCGGCGACTTTGGGATTCGGGTCCTCGCAGGCGGCGATGACGCGTGCGACGCCCGCCGCAACCAGCGCATCGGCGCAGGGCGGCGTCCTGCCGAAATGCGCGCAGGGTTCCAGCGTGACATAGGCTGTCGCGCCGCGTGCGCGTTCACCCGCCTCGCGCAGTGCAAACACCTCGGCATGCGGCTCGCCGGCGCGGGCGTGGAATCCTGCGCCGACGATTTCCCCACCGTGCGCGATCACGCAACCCACGCGCGGATTCGGCTGCGTCGTGTACAAACCTGCCTCGGCCAGACGCAGCGCACGCGCCATGTGCGCGTGGTCGGCAGCCGTGTATCCGCTCATGGCGCTTTCTTGCGCTGGCGCTGATCGCCGAGCAGAGGCAGTTGCAGGCCTTCGAGTTCCGGCAAATCCTTCTCGAGTTTCTCGATTTCCTCGCGGAACGCCTGCACGTCCTCGAAGCGGCGATAGACCGAAGCAAAGCGCACGTAGGCGACCTGGTCGAGGCGCTTCAATTCCGTCATCACCCATTCGCCGAGCAGGCGCGATGGCACTTCGCGCTCGTTCACCGCGCGCAATTGGCGCACGACTTCGCGCACCGCGTTGTCGAGCGCATCGCTCGCCACCGGGCGGTGATGCAGCGCGCGTTCCAGGCCGCTGCGCAGCTTGCGTTCCTCGAAGGCTTCGCGGCGGCCGTCGCTCTTGGCGACGAGCGGCAGCTTGATTTCCACCGTCTCGAACGTGTTGAAGCGTTCGCCGCAGTGCGTGCATTCGCGGCGGCGGCGAATCGTCGTGCCATCCTCGGATTCGCGCGAATCGATGACGCGGGTGTCGACGTGCTGGCAGAAGGGGCAATGCACTTTGCGGGTCAGCTCGCGCCAGCAGCGTTAATCGCCCGTTCGCGAATCCTCATTGAGCAACCCGTCAACTCCGGTTCGCTCACGGGCTCGCGCCTTGCTGGCGCTTCGCCTGAAGGCAACTGTTTATCCATACACCGGGAACTTGCGGCACTGCGCGGTCACCTTCTCGCGCACTTTCACGATCACGCCGTCGTCGCCCGGCGCATCGAGCACGTCGCAGATCCAGTGCGCGAGTTCGATGCAATCGGCTTCGCCGTAGCCGCGCGTGGTCACCGCCGGCGTGCCGATGCGTAAACCTGATGTCACAAAGGGCTTCTGCGGATCGTTCGGCACGGCGTTCTTGTTGACCGTGATGTGAGCCTTGCCAAGCGCGGCCTCGGCATCCTTGCCGGTGACGCCCTTGGCTATCATGTCGACCAGCATCAAATGGTTTTGCGTGCCGCCGGAAACGATCTTGTAGCCGCGCGCGATGATGACCTTCGCCATCGCCTGCGCGTTCTTCACGACATTTTGCTGATAGGTCTTGAATGCGGGTTCGAGCGCTTCCTTGAACGCGACTGCCTTGGCGGCGATCACGTGCATCAACGGGCCGCCCTGCAGCGCGGGGAAGACGATGGATTGCAGTTTCTTCTCGATTTCCTCGCCTGCCCCCTTGGCGACGATGAGGCCACCACGCGGACCGCGCAGGGTCTTGTGCGTGGTCGAGGTGACCACGTGCGCATGCGGCAGCGGCGACGGATACACGCCGGCGGCGATGAGCCCAGCCACATGCGCCATATCCACGAACAGATAGGCTCCGACCTTGTCGGCGATCGCGCGCATGCGCGCCCAGTCGACGACTTGCGAATACGCCGAGAACCCGGCCACGACCATCTTCGGCTTGTGCTCGACGGCGAGCTTTTCGACCTCGTCGTAATCGATCAGCCCTTGCGCGTTCACGCCGTACTGTACGGCGTTGAAAATCTTGCCCGACAGGTTCACTTTCGCGCCGTGGGTCAGGTGTCCGCCGTGCGCGAGCGACATGCCGAGGATCGTGTCCCCGGGTTGAAGCAGGGCGAAATACACGGCCTGATTCGCCTGCGATCCGGAATGCGGCTGCACGTTGGCGTAGTCGCAGTCGAACAGTTGCTTGAGGCGTTCAATCGCCAGTTTCTCGGCCACATCGACGAATTCGCAACCGCCGTAGTAGCGCTTGCCGGGATAGCCTTCGGCGTATTTGTTGGTCAGCACGCTGCCCTGCGCTTCAAGCACGCGCGGACTGGCGTAGTTTTCCGAGGCGATCAGCTCGACGTGATCTTCCTG
>DATIOA010000129.1:0-10572 GCA_035473575.1 Rudaea sp.
TGGGGCTGTCGAAGAACCCGGCGCGATCCTTCTCGGGAATCTTGGCCGCGTAGGCGTCGATATCCTGCAGGGTTACCTGGGCGCCATTCTGTTCGGCGACCACGCCCGGCGGCAGCGTCGTGTTCTGTGCCCCGGCGGCGCCTGCGCCCGCCAGCAGCAAGCCGGCCAGCGCCATGGCGGCTCCGGTGCGGAAATGTCGGCTCGTCGATGCCATTTCGATTCCTGAAAAAAGCGCCGCCAAATGGCGGCGCTGTTGAGATTGCCCGTGCCCGGAAAAGTTCAGCCGGACGGGATGGAAATGCCGCTTACCAGGTACCGGGGCCATTCGTGAGCGGGTCGGTACAGGCCGAGCCGCAGTTCGCTGTCTTGCTTGAGGACAATGTGCCGCCGCCTGCGGGCTGCGCGGTGGAGATGTCGGCATTGATCATATTCAGGAAGTAGGTGGCTCCGTCCTGCAGCGTGCAGGCCCCGGTATTGGCCCAGCGTAGCGCGCCATTGCTTGAATTGAGATCATTTATCCAGCAGCCGGATACCACCTTGCTCGTGCTCGGGTAGGCCGACGGGTTGCTGAAATCTCCGCATTGGGTGATGATCGTCATGCCGACCGGCGCCGAGTATTGGGATGTATTGAGGGTATATTTCCCATAGACCCCGGACGGATACAATTCCATGAACCCGGCCGGCACGGTGAATTGCAGGGACACGTACTTGTTGGTTGCGAGCGTGATAACGCCCGACAGCCCTTTTTTGCCCGGCCATACCTGCTGACTCGGCGTTCCACCCGCGCCGAACACCGAATCGAAGCTGGTAATGTCGACGGTATAAGTGGGCCCAAAATAGTAAACATTCTGGGTACCGGTCAGGCGCGTGTAATTGCTGATGCCCGAAGTGGAACTGGCGTAGGTCGGGCAACTACCTCCTGCGGATACGGTAACTGTGTTCGTGGCGTTGAGGGTCTGGTTGGTCGCCGTATCGGTGACGGTCAAGGTAACGGTGAACGGGCTTCCCGTCGTGGTCGTATAGGTATGCGACATAGTTGGGCCGGAACCGGTGGCACTACCATCGCCGAAGTTCCACGAATACGTCACGGGATCGTTGTTCGGATTGGTAACAGCGCCGGTGAAACTGACCGCGGCGTTGACCGTGGCGCTTGTGGAGCCGTTGGCGGAGCCGTTGATGGTGGCATTGCTCAGCGCGCCGGCGGCGTTCTGATTGATCGTAACCGTTTGCGATTTCAAAGTGGCTGGACTGGCGCCCGCCGCAGCCGTGCAAGTCACCTGGGTCGAATAGGTGCTGGCGCTGTTGCTGGTGTTGGTGAAATTGGCGCTAAAGTTGGACAGGTTCGCACACGACGATTGGCTGGTGCAGACATTGAGGCTGGTGGGGCTCACCATGCCCGATCCGCTGGTCGTGCCGATGGCAGCCGTACACGACGCCGCATTGAACGGCCGCACGCTGAAGTTGCCGGGAACGTTGCTGCCCGCGGCAAGTGTTTGCGTGGTCGGGAGGAGATCCTGTGCAGGACCGAACGTCAACGGCTGGGCAGTGCCGGAAATTCCGCAGGCGGTCGAAAATTGCAGTTTGCCATTGCTATCGAGAGCCGCGGTGGCAACCAGATTACCGCTGCCGGTGGTCGACAGTTGCGCGTTGCTGACGCCATCCACATGGCAGTTGGCGCTCGACGATTCGCCGTTGAAATAAACGGAGAACGAACTTTGGGCGAAAGCGTTGCCCACGAACAGGGCGCCGAGCGCAAGCAGTACTTTTCGAAACATCATGAAAATCCGGGTAGCGAATGTGCGGGTTCGGATTGTATCCGCATCCGTACCGGCAGAGTGTGAAAAACCCGTAGTCGCCAAAAAAGAAGGGGCTCTTGCGAGCCCCTTCGGTCTTGCGTGAAACGCGTATCGCTTACGAGCAGGCGCCCGCAATTTGGGTGGTGTCGGCGCAACGCGAGTTGCGATGACGGTACACGCCGCTGTAGTTGGCGAGAACGCCACCCACGCTGCCGTTGACGAAGTTCTCCGCCTCGAAGCCACTGACTGGCAGACCATAGAAAATGGTGCCGTTGTTGTCGGCGCGGCTGGCATGCGCGTGGCCAGTGCCAGCGTTGCCGCCGTGGGTGGCATCGGTGAACGACACCTGCAACCAGCCGTTCGCGTACGGCGAAGCGACGTTCGACGTCAGGTTCGAGCCCAGGATGCTGGAGCCGGCGCCACCGAAGGTGATGACGTTCGTCTCGTGGCAGATCGAGGAGGGCGGCTGGCCCGGAGGACACGGCGAGAAGCCGCAGGTCGGGGTCGAAGTGGTGCGCTCTTCGCGATCGAAGATCGAGAGACCGACCACGTCGCAGGACAGGCCCTGCGTCGTCTTGGTACCGCTGAAGCGGGATTCGAACGGAATGATCGGCGCCGCGACACCCGCATACAGGGTATCGACGTAGAAGCGCTTGGTCGGGAACGTCACGACCCAGTCCGAACCGGTGCTGCCGTCGGCAGCGTGCTGGTACTGGTTGTAGACGTTGGAAGCGTCGAACAGGGCGCTGACCGCGTCGATTGCATTCGAGCTGGCGTAGACGGCGGTAACGAGCGCGCCGTTGTTGAACACAAAGGCCGTAGCCGTGGTGCCGCCGACGTCGTTCACGTCGCGCAGGCTCGGATTCAGGCTGCCCGTGGGGCTGACCAGAGTCGTGCTCGTGAAACCGTCGACCGCGTCGGCATTGTAGGTGTAGTACGTACCCTGGCCGACGTTGACGACGGAGGCCGCACCGAACAGGCCGCCGGTCGGCGGGATGACGGTGGCGCCGCCCGCTTCGAGCAGGCCTTCAGCGGCGCTGCACTTGGCCGGAACGCCATTCACGTGCGTGATGTCGGTCAGCAAGGTGCCGGCCGTGATGTCGGCCATCGAGATCATCTCGAAGTGGCCTTCCAGCGTACGGTCGTCGCCGGTCGGGCCGCCGTCGCTGGCGGTGCCGGTGTAACCATAATGCAGGAACGCCTGGTAGCCGGCGCCGTTGGCCAGCGGACCGCTGCTGAACGTCGGGGCCGTGCAGCTGTTGTCCTTGGTGAAGATGGCCGCGCCGTCGCCGGCAACACTGCCGTCGGACAGCTTGAACACGCTCGCCGTCCACACATCGAACGGGGACAGGAACAGGTTGAAGTCGAGCACTTCGCGGCTGTTATAGCCTTCGAGGAAGCGCACTTTGACCGCCTTGCCGTTGCTGGTGGTGTTCACCACCGAGAGCAAGGTTTGCTGGTGATTGTTGACGGTGTAGTAAGGATAGAGCAGGACCTGGCCCAGACCATCCGGGTTCAGGTTGACGGCATTCGCCATGTTGGCGATGCCCACAACGCCGGCGATACCGGCGACGACGGCAGTCGTCAAGCTATTTCTGTTCATCACAACACTCCTAAATTTGACCACAGGGCTTTTTGCTTTTTCGCCAGTCTGCAGGGCATGCCATACGGCCCCTACGCCCCAAAACAGGCTGGGCAACAGCGAATCTATCCTAAGCCAAAGACAAAGGCAATGCAATCCTGCCGAAAAACGCCAATTTCATCGCGTTATTCGGCCGGCTGGTCGGTTGGCTGGTCGGCATGGCTATCGAGCTTGGGACTGGCAAGCTGGGGCAGGTAATACCATGTGCCATCGGCCTTTATCCATTTCTCCACGGCAAAACCCATCGACTTCGTCTCCCCGGCCAAGCCGCCGAGGTTCAGGGTGTAACCGACCGACAGGCGCACCGTGCAGGTATCGGCGTCGCAGGTTTGCGAGGCGTACGCGACCGAGCTCCAACGCGTACCGCGGCCGCTCATGTTGTGGGCGTACTGTTCGCGGGAAATCGTCTTGCGGTAGCCGGGCGCGAGGAAATCGTAGGCCTTGTCCGCCTGCTTCGCGATCAGGTAATCCCAGCGCTGCACGGACTTGGCCTTGATGACGGAAGCATCTTCGTCCTTCCTGGCCATGCCGGCGCAGCCCGCCAACAGCAGCGCGGCCGCAGGCAACGCGATTTTCGCAAAATGTACTTTTTTACTTTTCACCTTGTGGATTCTCCTGGGATGCGGCGGGTTCGGGCTTGTGTGGAACGGCCTGCGCCGGCGCCGGCGTCTGGCTGGGCGCAGGAACGGCATTGCGGGCGCGCAGTGGCGCGAGGGACTCGAACTTTTGCTCGTATTCCTGCGTCATCTGCTGGGCTTCGTCGGAACTGGTGATGACGCGCGGGGTGATCAGCACGATCAGTTCCGTGCGCTGCCGGGTCTTGCTGGTGCTGCCGAACAGGCTGCCGAGCAAGGGAATCTTGCTCAATCCGGGAACGCCGTTGCGCGAATCGCCGTCCTGGTCCTGGATCATGCCGCCGAGCAAGACCGTCTGCCCGCTTTGCACCGCAACCTGCGTATCGAGATTGCGCTGGTTTATCGCGGGATTCGGGTTGTTGGCCGTGACCGTGCTGTAATCCGGCGACGTGTCTTCCTGGCTCACGTCCATGTACACCAGGCCGCCCGGATTCACGCGCGGCGTGATGCTGAGGGTGACGCCGGTACTGATGTAATTGGCCTGGCCGATTCCGGTCGTGGAAATGCCGGTCGTGTTGCCCGTGGTTCCGTATCCGCCCAACCCGACCAGCGAAGCCGAAATCACCGAAACCTGCGTACCTACCGTCAGCTGCGCCTGCTGGTTGTTCATCACCACCAGCGAGGGCGAGGACAGGATCTTGGAGTTTCCGCTCTTTTCGAGCGCGTTGACCGCCACCTGGAAATTCTTGTTCAGGTACGAATAGAACGCACCGGGGCCGCCGCCGTTCAGCGACGTCGGGGCGCCACCGCCGAGCGAAACGCGATGGCGATCGGAATTGCCGTTCTGGCTCGCAAACGGCGGCTCGTATTGAAACCCGGTTCCGGAGCCCGCGTTGGAATTGTTGATGAGCCCCGAGAGCCACCATTGCACGCCGTATTGCAGGTTGCCGGTCAGGGTGACTTCGAGGATCTTCGCCTCGATCTGCACTTGCAGCGGCGCGATGTCGAGGCGATGGATGGCGGCGCGAATGGAATCCCATTCGCCGGGCGTGGCCATCACCAGCAACTGGTTGTTCTCCTCGATTGGGGTGATGCGAATGTCGGTCTGCTTGCCGCTCGACGATACCGGCGTGCCCGTGCCGGTGGTGGTCAGGTTCGACGTGGCACCATTGCGGCCACGTTGGTTGGTCTGGTTCATCGCGGTGTTGTTGTAGGTTCCGCTGCGCCCGGTGCTGCCGGCGCCGCTGTTGAACTGGCCGATGCTGACCGGCTTCAGGCCCGGCGCGACATTGCCCTGATTGCTCGAACGCTGGCTGACCTGGCCGGTGAAAATTGCGTTCAAGTGATCGGACAGATCCACCGCCTTGACGTTTTTCACGTCGTACACATAGAGCTGCGTGCCGTTTTCGCCGACACCCTGATCGAGTTTGTACAACCACGCCTCGGCCTTCTCCAGGTATTCCTTCTGCGGCGTGATGACGATCACCGAGTTCGTCGTGTCCATCGGAATGAAGCGGAACATGCCGGCCAGCGGCGATTCGCCGGAAGCGCCGAAGATCTTGTCGAGTTCCGGCATGATCTTGGAAACGTCCATGTTGCGCAGGCCGTAGACGCCGACCGACATGCCGCGGAGCCAATCCACGTCGAAAATCTGGATCGTGCGCTGGTAATTGGCCAGCTCGGACGCCGTGCCGGCCATGACCAGCAGGTTGCGCGCGTCATCGGCCGAAACCACTGCATCCGTCTTGGCATAGGGCTTGAGCAGCTTCTGCATTTGCGTGGCGGCGATGTATCTGAGCGGGAACGCGCGCACCTCGTAGCCCTTGGCAATGTTCGGCGGCGCGATGCGCGGGGTCAGGTTGCCCGGAATGGCATCCTTGACCGGCACCACGGCGTAGCGGCCTTCCTTGAACACCAGCGCGTTGTTGGTCCAGCCGAGCAGCATTTGCAGAATCGGCATGGCCTGCTCGGGCGTGATGGGGCGTGCCGTGGAAAACGTCACGTTGCCGGTGACGTTCGGCGCGACCGTGTAGTTCTCGTGCAGCAGCGAACCGAGGATGGCCTGGACCACGGCCTGGATCGGCTGATTCTCGAAATTGAACGTGATCTGGCCTTCCGCCGCGCCCTTTGCATCGACCGGCGCGCGCGCGGCAGCTTCGTCGATGAACTGGCCGGTGCCGGGCTCGATGTGCGCCTCGGCCTTCTGATGCGACTTGTCTTCAGTGTCGATATTGATCGGCTTCTCGTCGTCGACCTTGCTCGCCGGCAACTGGGCCGGCGTGGCAGCCGGCGAGGCCATTTCGCGATCGAACTGGCGGTCCGCGCCGAGTGTGGCGCATCCGGCCAATGCGGCGGTCAGCAGCGAAACTAGGATGATCGATGGGCGTAGGGACACGTGAAGCACTCCGTAGGTTTGCTACTGCTTTTGTTCGGCTTTTTGCTGACGCAGGCGTTCGGCTTCCTCACGCATCTGCGCCCGCCGTTCCTCGATGCGCCGCTGCAATGCCTGCGCCTGCTCGTTCTGCGCGGGTGGCGCAGCCATCGGCGCTGGCGCGGGAACATGTACCGGCGCGACGACCGCCTGCGTACCGGGGCGGGCATTCACGGCCGGGGTTGGACCGGCAACGGCGGTCGACAGTTCCACTTCAACCTCCTCGCCCGAAGTCTCGCGAAACACCGCGCTGCGCGGATTTATCCGGGTCAAGGTCCAGCCGCCCTGGTCGCCGTCCATGGGCATGCCTTCCTTCAGCGCCATGTCCTTGTTCTTGAGCTTGTCGTGCACCATCGCCAGATGCAACTGCGGGGTCAGGATGACGCCGGTCAGGGCAATGTTGAGCGGCACCTTGGGCGGCGGTGGCGTATCCGCCGCATCGGGCGAATCCGGCGTCGGCTTGCGGTCGTCGTTGAACAACGGCCGCGCCGTGGTGTCGGCGAATTGCGTCTCCGGCGGCAACTTGAACGGGGTCTTGTCGATGGCCACGCTGGCAATCTGGGAGGAATCGACATCGGGCTGCAGCCACGAATAACCGCGCCCGAAACCGAACTGCATGGCCAGCGCGAGCAGCAGCAGGACGCCGCACACGCCGGCGAGGATAGCGCTCAGCAATTTCGCGGCCTGCGTGCTCATGCGCCCTTCTTCCCCGCCTTGCGCAGATAACCCGACAGGTTGAAGCGGATGTCCAGCGCTGCCGGTGGATGCGCTTTCTGACCCGGCGGCACGTAACCGAATTGCTGGCGGTAGACCAGCAGTTGATCCACGAACAGGTAGGGATTGCTGTTTTCCAGTTCGTACATTATTTCCGCGAAGGGTTCGAGCGCGCAGCGCATGCGCACCTGGATGGTGACGCGCTCGTAGAGTTCTTCCTCGCCGCCCTTGAAATTGGAGTTGCTCACGATCGCGCACTTGTTCTCGTCCTTGACGCGCGCGGAGATCGCCTGCTTCAGGCGCTGGGTGAGGTCGGAAAACGCGCTGTTCGCGTCCGCGTCGGACAGGAACGCCTGGTTGCCCTGCTCGTACGCGCGCACCTGGGTCAGGCGTTTTTCGACCAACGGGCGCTGCGCGACGATGCCGGCGAAGCGCTGCTGCTGTTCGCGCAGATCCTGCATCTGCGAGGCCACCGCGAGGTCGGGCGCGACGAACCACCAGTGCACAAGCAGCACATAGCCGAGCAGGACCGCGATCAGCAACAGGACCACGGCGAGGAAGCGACCGTTGCGCGGATCACTGCTCAGGCGCATGCGTGCCTCCGGCTGTCTTGTCCGCTGCCGCCTTGGCCGATGCCGACTTGGCCGCGGTCGCGGATTTCGCCGCAGCGGCCTGGGCGTCCACGATCGAGCGGAAATCCAGGGTGATGTTGAAGCGGTCCTTCTTCGTGCGCGGATCCGGCTGGATCGTGCCCTGCACGCCCGGATTGGTCAGCAGCGTGGACTGGTTGAGCAGGCCGATCAGCTTGGACGCATCGTCGCTCAATCCCTGCAGCTCGATCTTGTTCTTGTCGTCGACGTTCAGGCGTTCCAGGTACGTGTCGTCGGGCAGGCGCTTGGTCAGGTCCTCGAGCAGGTCGACCATCAGAGGCGTGTCGTGTTTCTTGCGGCCGAGAAAATTCGCCGAGGCGATGGTGTCCTGCAGGGTCTTGCGCAATTGCGAGACCTGCTTGGCGTCGTTCTGCGACTTGGCCACGTCGGCCTGCATCGCGGTCAGCGCCGAGGCGCGATTGTCCAGCCACAACAGCATGCAGGTGACGAGCAGCACCGCTGCCGCCGCGCCCAGCGCCAGGTTCAGGCGCAGGCGCAGGTTCTTGCGCGCATAGCGCCGCTCGGCGGGCAGCAGGTTCAAGCCCAGGCGTGCACCGCCGCGCACATCGCTCCAGCAGTCCACGCCGTCGAGCATCGGATCGCTGCCGGCGACGGCGGCGAGTTCCGCATCGAGTTGCGCGCGCGGCACCACGGTCAATTCCACGTGCAGGTTGCGTTCGGCCGCCGCATGCGGCGCGACGCGGCAATCGAAATACACCTGGTCGGCCTTGAATGGCGTCTGCCGATCCATCTCGAACGCCAGCACCTGGCGCAGGTTGTCTTCGGCGGCCGCGGGCAGGCTGACCGCGCGGCGCAAGGTGCGCGATCCGTCGATGCAGTAGATGCGGCGCAGGTCGGGCGCTTCGAGTGCGCCGCGCAGGCGCGCGAATGCGGCTTTTTGCGCTTCGGCCGGATCGTCCAGGCTCACGCGTCCCAACTCGGCACAGCCTTGCGCGGATTGCCGCCATACCACCAACTCGCGCCCGACCGCGTCGAGCAGCAACGCATCGGCACGTTCGGCGAGCAGCCCACGCCAGCGCGCCGGCAGCAGCAGCGCCAACTCGTGCCCCCACCAGGCGAAGAAGCGCGGCAACGGCGTACGCGCGTAGCGCGTGCGCAAGCGGGCGAGCTGAAGATCGAGCGCTTCGGTGAGGGTCATCGGGAGCTTTCTTTCTGATCCCAGCGAAGGACGGTGTACGGCTGCCCCGCCGCGCCGACACCGCCCAGCCGGATACTGGTGTCGAGCACGGTGCTGGCACCGTTGGCGAGCGTGGCACGGGATCGAATAGTGTACGTGTTCCCGCCGCCATTGGCCACGACGGGGGTACCATCCGGCAACGTCAGTCCGGCTGCGCCGGGCTGGCCGGGTCCGCTCTGACCAGGGATGGTCTGCTGGCGCGCCGCGATCAGTTGCTGGGCCAGATCCGGCGTCATGCCCGGCAGTGCGAGCAGGACCTCCAGCGGCGCATAGGCGGGATTCGGTTGCACGCCGCCGCCGTAGATGGTGATCGCCGATTCGATTTTCTCGAACAGGTCGTAATTCATGCCCAGCACTTGCTGCACTTCGCCCACGGTCTGGAACGGCGCGTTGCGCGGAGCGTACGGCAGTCCCGCCGCCTTGTACTCGTTGAGTTCGGCGCCCTGCGGCCGCGGCATGTCGTCCGGATCGCGCCAGTCCTGGATCGCATCCGACAATGCCACGACCTGATCCGCCGGCACGCCGACCGAGGCGAACATTCCCTGCAGCAACGCATCGTCGGCCGTGTTGATGTCGACCAGTCCGGATTCGTCGGTGAGTTCGACCTGCACCTGCGCGCCATCGAATTCGAAATCGTAGGGACGGCCGTCGCCGACCCAGCGCTGGGTCATGTCCGGATTGCGCAATTCGTACACCGCGCGCTCGATGCCGGCCTGCGCGGCGTAGCGCGCGGTGGTGCCGTCGAACAGGTGCCGCGCTTCGAAGTTCTCGGTGCGCGCGATCAGGGCAAAGCTGCCGAGCAACACGCCCATCAGGGCGATCACCCAGATGACCAGGATCAGGGCCACTCCCTGCTGGCGCGAAGGCATCATTGCGCACCTCGTGCGGGAACCAGCATCGGCCCGCGCGGCCGGATCGCACCGGCATTGAGCATCAGCGGCACGTCCAGCGTCGGCCACGGCGCCTGCACGCCCGGCTGCATGGTCAGGTCGATGCGCACCATCAACGGCGTGATCTCCGGATCGCGCCAGTCGCTGCTCCAGTCCGTGAGGTTGCCGTCGACATCGAGGGTGCGATATTCGAAGCGGCCGTCGGCGATGCGGTCGAGCAGCACCACGGTGTTGGCCGGATCGTTGACGGATTTGTCGGGGTCGTAGCCATTGAGCATCGCATCGCTGAAGCGCAATTGCAGACCGTCCTTGCCCGGCGCGAGTTCCAGCGTCTGCACGTACGGCCCACCGCGCGACAGGTAGCCGGGCATCGGCGCGACGAAGCGCAGCGTGCGCGCATTGCCGTCGAACACGTGGATCGCGCCGCTGCTTTCGTCGCGCGCGAATTGCAGCGGCATGATGTGGCTGATCTGGCGGCGCAGGAATTCCTGCGCGGTGCGCAAGCGGTCGGTGCGGTCGATCGACGCCTCGCCCGCACGCATGGCGTTCGCGGATGCGTGAATGCCGCTGTACGCGCCGGCGATGAGCAGGCCGAGCAGGATCACCGCCATCAGCACTTCGAGCAAGGTGAAGCCACGCGCAGGTGTGGGCGCCCGCATCATGGCCGCGCCCTGCC
>DATIOA010000130.1:0-8090 GCA_035473575.1 Rudaea sp.
GCTTTTCGCCTGTGCAAGATCCGGGTGCCGCTCCTTGCGCGTTTTGTCCTGCGCATCGCGTTCTTCGCGGCGCACTTTTTCGTTCAGCGAGATCGTGGTTTCCGCGCGCAGCTTGCGGAAGTCGGCCACATCCGCCTCGTAGGCCAACCACGGCTTCTCCTTGTCCACACGCGCATCGTGCATGGACTTGAGCATGGGCAGGATGGATTTCAGGTCGGAGGTCGGCGTGTAGTCGGCGGCTGCAATGGAAGCCCACGCCAGCGCATTCTTGTTCGTCGATTCGCCGTTCTGGGCGAAGTCGCCGGTGACCGGGAACGCGATGTCCGGCGTGACGCCGTGCAACTGGGTCGAGGCACCATCGACGCGGAAGAACTGCTGGATCGTCATCTTCAGTTCGCCGAACGCCGGCTTCTCGCTCTGCGACATCTGGTCGAGGTCGACGAGGTTCTGCACCGTGCCCTTGCCGTAGGTCTGTTCGCCGACGATCAGGCCGCGGCCGTAATCCTGGATCGCGCCGGCGAAGATTTCCGAGGCTGAAGCGGAATTGCGATTGACCAGCACCGCGAACGGGCCGCTCCAGACCATGTTCTGGCGCGTGTTGCGGCCGACTTCGACACGGCCGTCGGCATTGCGCACCTGCACGACCGGACCCTTGCCGACGAACAGGCCGGTCAAGTCGATCGCCTCTGACAGCGAGCCGCCGCCGTTGTTGCGCAGGTCCACCAACACGGCGTCGACATGCTGCGCCTTCAGTCCCTCGAGCAGCTTGGCGACGTCGCGCGTGGCGCTCTTGTAGTTCTTGTCGCCGCGCCGGCGCGCGTCGAAATCCTCGTAAAAAGTCGGCAGGCTGATCACGCCCACGCGGCGCGTGGCGTCGCCGTTCTTGATGTCGATGACCGAACTCTTCGCCGCCTGTTCTTCGATGTTGACCTTCTTGCGCACGAGCGCGATGACCACGTGCTTGCCGTCGGGACCGGCATCGGCGGGCAGCACTTCAAGGCGCACGGTCGTGTCTTTCTCGCCGCGAATCTTGTCGACCACGTCGTCCAGGCGCCAGCCGACCACGTCGATGATCGGGCCGTTCGCGCCCTGGCCGACGCCGACAATGCGGTCGCCGACCTTGAACTTGCCCGACAGCGCCGCCGGGCCGCCCACCACGATCTCGCGGATCGCCGTGTAGTCGTCATCGCGCTGCAGGACCGCGCCGATGCCTTCGAGCGAGAGCTTCATGGCGATGTCGAAATTCTCGCTCGCGCGCGGGCCGAGGTAATTCGTGTGCGGATCGATCGACAACGCATACGCGTTCATGAACGTCTGGAACACGTCTTCGGAATCGATCTGGCGGATGCGGTCGAGGTAGTTGGCGTAGCGCTTGTCCAGGGTTCCGCCAATCTTTGTGTCGTCCTGGCCGGCCAGCTTCAGGCGCAGCCAGTCGTTCTTCACGCGCTTGCGCCACAGGTCGTCGAGTTCGGCGGTGGACTTGGCCCATGGCGCCTTGTCGCGCTGGTAGGTGTAAGCCTCGTCCTTGTCGAAGTCGAAAGTCTTCTTGAGCAGATCGCGCGCGTATTGCGTCCGCTCGGACACGCGTTGCTCGTACAGGTTGAAGATCGCGAACGGCACGGACAAGTTTTCGTCGTAGATGTCGTCGCCGAGTTTGTCGCGCTCGGGCATGAAGCGGTCGACGTCGCCTTGCACGAAGAACAGGCGGTCGCCATCGAGCGAATCGAAGTAGCGGTCGAAGATTTTCTGCGACATCGCCGCGTCGAGTGGTTCGGCCTTGTAGTGGAAACGGGTCAGGAAACGCGTAGCCAGCAGCGCGGCCTGCGCCTGCTCGGTCGTCGGTTTCAACACCACGTCGCGCGGTGTGGGCGCCGGTTTGGCGGCGGCGACCGCGGCGATCGCGAGGGCGATCCAGGCCAGGTGGCGGAGGGCGGATGATTTCAGCATGACGGCAGGGTTTCCGGAAAAATTAGGCGACTTCGACGTAACCGGCCTCGTGGGCCATGCGGTCGGCGTGATATGAACTGCGCACCAGCGGCCCCGAGGCGACGTGCTGGAAACCGAGGCGCTGACCGTAATCGGCAAGCGCATCGAATTCCGCAGGCGTCCAGTAGCGCAGCACCGGGTGATGATGCGGCGTGGGTTGCAGGTATTGTCCGATCGTGACCATATCGACCGCGTGTGCGCGCAGATCGTTCAACGCGCCATGCACCTGTTCGGCGGTTTCGCCCAGGCCGAGCATGATGCCGGACTTGGTCGGGATGTCGGCATGCCGCGCCTTGAAGCGCTGCAGCAGGGTCAGCGACCAGTCGTAATCGGCGCCCGGACGCACGTTCGGGTACAAGTCGCGCACGGTTTCGAGGTTGTGGTTGAACACGTCGGGCGGATTCTCGGCGAGTACTTCCAGCGCGCGCTCCATGCGGCCCTTGCCGCGGAAATCCGGGGTCAGGATCTCGATGCGGATGTCGGGATTGGCGGCACGCACTTCGCGGATGCAGGCGGCGAAATGCGCCGCGCCGCCGTCGCGCAGGTCATCGCGGTCGACGGAAGTAACGACGACGTAGCGCAGGCTCATGTCGCGGATGGTTTCGGCCAAGTGCCGCGGTTCGTCGGCGTCCGGCGGCTTTGGCCGGCCGTGGGCGACATCGCAGAACGAGCAGCGCCGCGTGCAAACTTCGCCGAGGATCATGAACGTCGCCGTGCCCTTGCCGAAACATTCGTGGATGTTCGGGCACGAGGCTTCCTCGCACACGGTCACGAGGCGGTTCGCACGCAGCTTGGCCTTCAGCCGTGCCACCGCGTTGCCGGGCGGAATGCGCACGCGGATCCAGTCGGGTTTGCGCAGCATCGGCACAGTGGCGTCGAAGCCGGCGCGATTGCGCGCGATCTTGTCCTCGCCGAGCAGCTTGGCTCCTTCGGCGACGAGGGTGATCGGAATGGTCTTGTCCAAGCTCATGCAGTCACGTTAACGCGGCTCGCACAGGTGGCGCCAGCGCCAGAAGTCAGGATGGGGTCGGCCGGGGCAGCTTCCAGCCCGAACTGGCGGGCGAGTTCGCCGACTAGCACGGTTTCCACGTCGGCCAGCCGCGACGGGCCGCCCAAGTCTAGCACCTGCGTCACTTGCAGGCCCTGAAAACCGCAGGGATTGATGCGGTGGAAGGGCTCCAGGTCCATGTCCACATTGAAGGCCAGGCCGTGGAACGTGCAGCCGCGACGCACGCGGATGCCGAGCGCGGCAATCTTGGCGCCGTTCACGTACACGCCGGGGGCGCCATCGCGGCGCGCCGCGACGATGTTCCATTCGGCCAGCGTATCGATTACCGCCTGCTCGATGCGCTGCACGTAGTCACGCACGCCAATACCGGCGCGGCGCAGGTCGAGCAGTGGATAGGCCACGATCTGGCCCGGCCCGTGATAGGTCACCTGGCCGCCGCGGTCGACTGGAACAACGGGGATCGTGCCCGGATTCAGCACATGCTCCCACTTTCCGGCCTGACCGAGGGTGAAGACCGGTTCGTGTTCGACGACCCACAATTCGTCGGCCGTATCCGGCGTGCGCGTGTCGGTAAATGCCTGCATCGCCCGCCACACCGGTTCGTAGGGTGCGAGGCCAGGCAGGCGGCGGATGAGCAGATCGGCCACGGCGTTACAGCGTCCAGCGCACGTCCGGATGCGCGCGCAGCGCGGCGTGGATTTCGTCGTGCTTTTCGCGCGTCGGGCACATGAAGCTCGCGGTCACCGACACGTAATTGCCCTCGCGCGACGGACGCACGCGCACCGTTTCGGCCAGCACTTCGAGGCCGGCGTCGCGGATGATGCGCTGAACTTCGTCCTCGAGTTGCGCGCGCGCGTTGCCCATCGCGGTGATCTCGAACACACCGGGAAACTGGAAGCCCTGCTGCGGATTCTGCGCAGCGATGTCGTCGAGCGGTTTCATCGGGCGGTCACCATCGGACAGGATTCATTGCGCCGATCTTGTTGAGCCGATCTTATTGAGTATTCGGCGTCGAGGAAATTTCCACCTTCTGGTCGCCCTTGAACCACAGCCAGATGCCGTCCGACAGGCGTCCGAAGAAACCGGCTTCCGGCGCGTCGGCCAGGGCAACCAGCGGGCGTTCGAGCAGGGTCTTGCCGTCCAGCGACACGGACAGAGTACCGACCGGCTGGCCTTTCTGGTACGGCGCGATCAGGCGCCCGGGCAATTTCAGGCTGGCCTTGAGATCGCCGTAGCGGCCGCGCGGCAGGGTCACGAGCACGCTTTCGGCGACGCCGAGCGGCAGCGTGTTTTGCGCGCCCTTCCACAATTCCGGCGTGGTCAGCGGCTTGTTCGCGTCGTAGAGCTTGTGCGTCTCGAAGAAGCGGAAACCGTAGTTGAGCAGGGTCTGGTTGGCGTCCGCGCGCTGCTTGTCGCTGGGTGTACCCATGACCACCGCGATCAGGCGCTGGTCGCCGCGCTGGGCCGAGGTGGTCAGGCAGAAACCGGCTTCCTTGGTATGGCCGGTCTTGAGGCCATCCACGCTCGCATCGCGCCACAACAGCGCGTTGCGATTGTGCTGGACGATGCCGTTCCACTCGAATTCCTTGATCGCGTAGATCTTGTATTCGTTCGGATAGTCGCGGATCACGTGGCGCGCGAGCAGGGCGATGTCGTGCGCGGTGGAATAGTGGTTCGGATCCGGCAGGCCGGTCGCGTTGACGAAATGCGTGCCGGTCATGCCGAGCCTGGCCGCGTATTCGTTCATCAGGTTCGCGAACGTGTCCTCGGAACCGGCGACGTGCTCGGCGAGCGCGATCGCCGCGTCGTTGCCGGACTGGATGATCATGCCGTAGAGCAGGTCCTTGAGCGGCACCTGCGAGTTCACCTTCAGGAACGTGGTGGAGCCGTCGGTGCCGGCGCCGCCTTCGCGCCAGGCGTGCTCGCTGATCAGCACCGGGTCCTCGAGCTTGATCTTGCCGGCGGCGAGCTCGGCCGAGATGATGTAACCGGTCATCATCTTGGTGATCGAGGCCGGTTCCACGCGTTCGTCGGCATTGTTCTGCGCGAGGATCTGGCCGGTGGCGTAATCCATCAGCACCCAGCTTTTCGCGTCCAGCGTCGGTGGCGGCGGCGTGGGCACGTTCAGTGCGCCGGGCGCCGCGCGCGGCGCGGGATTCGGCGTAGGCACATCGGCGGGTTTGGGCGTGGCCTGCTCGGCCGATTGCGCCGCCGGCTGTGCGGCGGGCGGCGCGACCTTCTTGTGCTTGTGCGGAGCCGCCATCAGGGAAGCAGGCAATGTGGAAAATGCGAACAATGCGGCAAAAGCAAAATAATGCAAACGTTTCATCATCAAATCCGTGTTTTCCGGTTGTCGATCCGTCCCCGGCGAATCGGATCGTCAATTATCCACTGAAACCTGCGGCTCGCCCAAGCCCAAGGCCTTGAGTCTGGGCGCGAGTGCGTCCGCTTCGGCGGCATCGCGCAGCGGACCAACCCGGACTCGGCGCAGCGTCTTGCCGCCAATCTGCACCGCAACCACGGCCACGCTGCCGAGCTGCGCGGCGCGCACCTTGGCCGCCGCGCGTTCCGCATTGGCCGGGTCCGCGAACGCGCCGACCTGCAGATATAGCAGGGGTTTGGGGCTTTTCCCGGGCGCGATTGGGACCGCGCCGCCGCGCGCGGGTTCCGCACTGCGCTGCGGATGGTCGGGATCGATGCCACGTACCTCGACCATGGCCGTGCCGCCGGGATACACGCCGAGCTTGACCGCGGCGACGAAGGACAGGTCGATGATGCGGTTGGCGACGAACGGGCCACGATCGTTGACGCGCACGATCGCGCTGCGCCCGTTTTGCAGATTGGTCACGCGCACGTAGCACGGAATCGGCAGTACCTTGCTGGCGGCCGAGTAGGCGTACATGTCGTACTTCTCGAAGTTCGACGTCGTGTAGCCGTGGAACTTGTTGCCGTACCACGAGGCCAGGCCGCGCTCGTCGTAGTCCTTGCAGCTCGGCAGCACGCGGTAGGTTTCTCCCAGCACGGTGTAGGGCGACTTGTTGCCGTAGACCGAGCGTGGTTCGTCGCGCGGCACCGGTTCGGGAATCTTGCCGATGTCCGGAATCTGCGCCGGCGTGGAATCGTTCGCCTGGGCATAGCGTCCGCCGGATTCCCGTGCCGCGGGTGGCTGCGCCACCGGCGTCGATGGTCGCGTCGCGTGGCGATGGAAGCAGCCGCCCAGCACGAGCATGGCGAGGACAACGGCGGCGCGGACGCGCCAATCCATCATGGCGCGCGGGCCGCCGCGGCGATCGCCTCGCTCAGTTGGTACACCGCCATCGAATACAACGGGCTCTTGTTATAGCGCGAGATAACCTGGAAGTTGCGGAACGTGATCCAGAATTCGGGGCCGTCGGCACCTTCCAGGCGCAGCAGCGTCGCCGGCGTGGCCGGATCGAGCTTCGCATCCGCCGTGTAGCCCCAGTCGGCGAGCTGTTGCAGCGGATAGACCGGGTCGAGGCCTTTCGGATCGATGGCACGCGCGTTCGCGGCGACTTGCGCGCGCACCGCGACCGGCGCGCCGGTCTGCCAGCCGAACGCCTCGAAGTAGTTGCCAACGCTGGCGCAGATGTCCGGCAGGGAATTCCACAGGTCGATCTTGCCGTCGCCGTCGCCGTCGCGCGCGTACTTGGCCACGCTCGATGGCATGAACTGCGGACAGCCCATCGCGCCGGCATACGAGCCCGTGAGTTCTTCCGGCGCGTACGGGAACGCGGCCGAATGCAGCAACAGAAGTTGCGCGAGTTCGGAACGGAAATAGCTCGCGCGCGGCGGGTAGTAGAACGCCAGCGTGACCAGCGCGTCGAGCACGCGGTAGCGCATCGGCGTGCGGCCGTAATTGCTCTCCACGCCGATGATGGCGGCGATGAGTTCGGGCGGCACGCCGTATTGGCCGCCGACGCGTTCGAGCAGGGCGCGGTTGTCCTCGAAGAAGGCCGCGCCGTCGTCGATGCGGCGCTGGGTGACGAAGATCGGCCGGTAATCCTTCCACGGTTTGGCTTCGGCCGGGCGCTGCATCGTGTCGATGACGCTTTGCCGATAGGTCGCGCGGTGGAGGATCTCGAGTACGGCCGTGGCGTCGAGGCCGTGCTCGCGCGCCATTTGTTGGGCGAACTGTTTTTCCGCCGCGCCCGGATCGGCGGCGGACTGGGCCAGCGCAACGGTGTTGAGCAGCGCACAAAGCAAAAAAGTATACAAAACCGCGAGGGTGCGCCGCATGCTGCCGCCGAAAGTGCCGATGGCGCGAAAGCTTAGCATGGCCCGCTGCGTCCAGACATGATCATCCGGACATGAACTTGCGGTGCGCGTGGATCGACATCAGCACGCCGAATCCGGCGAGCAGCGACACCGCCGAGGTGCCGCCGTAACTGATCAGTGGCAAGGGCACGCCGACCACGGGCAAGAGGCCCGTGATCATGCCGCCGTTGACCATGACGTAAACGAAGAACGCCATGCTGATGGAGCCCGCGAGCAGGCGCGAATAGGTGTCGCGCGCGTTCGCGGCGATGGCGAGTCCGCGGCCGACGATGAACAAATACAGCGCGAGCAGCGCGATCACGCCGATCAGCCCCCATTCCTCGGAGAACACCGCGAACACGAAGTCGGTGGTGTGCTCGGGCAGGAACTCCAGGCGCGACTGCGTGCCGTGGTGCCAACCCTTGCCGGCCAGGCCGCCGGAGCCGACCGCGATTTCCGACTGGATGATGTGCCAGCCGTTGCCGAGCGGATCGGACTCCGGATTGAGGAACATGCGCAGGCGGTCGCGCTGGTATTCGTGCATGAAATGCCACAGCAGCGGCGCCGCCGCCGCGGCCGTGCCGAGCAAGATGAAGATGCGCCACCAGGCGAGTCCGGCGAGGAAGGCCGCGAACACGCCGCTCGCGGTGACCAGCAAGGCGGTACCCAGGTCCGGTTGCTTGGCGATGAGCAAGGTCGGCGCGACGATCAGCAGCGCGACCGCGCCGAGGGTGAGCCAGCGCGGCGGCAGTTCGCGCGCATGCAGGTACCAGGCGATCATCATCGGCAGGGTCAGCTTGACCAGTTCCGAAGGTTGAAA
>DATIOA010000131.1:0-3264 GCA_035473575.1 Rudaea sp.
AAACGATGGATGGCCCGACCGTTGCGTGGTTGCGCGAGCAATCGGGCAGAATCGACGCGGCGATCTGCGGCAGTGTGCAATTGCGCGTCGGCGAAAAAGTATACAACCGCCTGCTGTTCGCGACGCCGGACGGACAAGTCCTTCATTACGACAAGCGCCACCTGTTTCGCTATGCCGACGAACACAAGCGCTACGCTTCGGGCGACGAACGCCAGATCGTCGAATGGCGCGGCTGGAAGATCTGCCCGCTGGTCTGTTACGACCTGCGCTTTCCGGTCTATTCGCGCAATCGCCATGCGGATGGCGGTTTCGATTACGACCTGTTGCTGTTTGTGGCGAACTGGCCGAGCGCGCGGCGTTACGCGTGGCAGACGCTGCTGCGCGCCCGCGCCATCGAAAACCTGGTCTATTGCGCCGGCTTGAATCGCGTCGGCCGCGACGGCATCGGACTCGACTATTCCGGCGACAGCGCGGTGCTGGATTTCCTCGGGGCGCCGCTGGCCGAACTCGGCGCGCAGGAACAAACCGTCACGGTGACGCTCGATCCGGCCGCGCTCGCGGCGCATCGCGAGCGTTTTCCGGCGTGGATGGATGCCGACGCGTTCACCTTGGGTTGATCAAGCTGGACTGATCAAGCGGCCCAAATATCCTTGTTGAGGCGTTGCGTCCCTTCGCGGATCGCGCGCAATTCGTGCACGATGGCGAAGCGCTTGGCAGAATTTGCATCGTCGAAGGCGGCCAGCACCGCTCCGGTTTTCGGACACAGTACTTCAAAGCGCGATGAGCGGGGCAGGCCGGTTTCATCGTATTCATCGAGACGTTCGATCGCATAACCGAAAACGCGGGTTTCGGGATACCGTTTGCAGCGCATGGCCTTCTCCTTACTCGTCGACCCTGAAGCCCAAAATAGCCTCCGCGCATGTGCATACGGTTAACCGGCCGTTGCAGCCGGGTTAATGCCGCAATTATTTTGCGGACGCGAAACTTTCGCGGATTTGCGCAATCAAATTCCGGTTCGTCACGACGGCTTCACGGTTCCGCCGGCAAGCTTGCACACTGGTATAGTACGCGGCGAAAAACGGGCATTTCATTTAATCTTGCGGATGGGGAGTATCGATCCATGAAGAAGCTGGCCTTGGGTGTGATGGTCGCTATGGGTGCGCTTGCCACGGGCAATGCGCTGGCGAAGGGCGATGGGCGTCCGACGATCGCGGTGGCGGAGTTCCGCAACGAATCCGGCGCGGCCTGGTGGCGCGGCGGCGTGGGCTGGGAATTGTCCGGCATGCTGTCCAATGAATTGTCTTCGACCAACAATTTCCATGTGGTCGAGCGGCAGAAAATCCAGAACGTGCTGGAAGAACAGAATTTCGCCGCTTCCGGCCGCGTGCGCGCGGGTACCGGTCCGAAAATCGGCAAGGTTACCGGGGCGGAGTACCTGATCACCGGCACGGTCACGTCCTACGAGGAAAATACCGCGAGTACCGGTGGTGGTTTCAGTTTCAAGGGCATCAGCCTGGGCGGCAAGAAGAGCGAAGCGTATCTTGCCGTGGATTTGCGCGTGATCAACACCGAAACCAGCGACGTCGAATTCTCGCGCACGATCGAGGGTCGCAGCTCGGGCGGTGGCGTGTCGGTCGGCCTGTATCGTGGCGGTTTCGGCGGTAATTTGGCGCACGAAGAAAACACGCCGGCGGGCAAGGCGATTCGCGCGGCGCTGGTCGAAGCAACCGATTACCTCGATTGCGTGATGGTCAAGCGCGACGGCTGCAAGGCCGACTTCGATGCCAAGGAACGCAAGCGCCGCGAGGGCGACAAGAAGGCGATCAAGCTGGATTGATTTCCGGTCAGCGCTATGCAAGACGAAGAAGGCCGCGCAAGCGGCCTTCTTTTTTGGCTTCTCAACGGCGTGGCGGTTTGCCGCGGCGCTTCCCCTGTCCGTCGCCGCGCGGCGGCCCCAGTCGGTTGCCGATGTCGTCGCGCGGAACACCTTGCCCCGGACGCGGCGGGCGCGGTTCGCCGCGAGGCACGTAGCGCGTTTTTTCGGCGCGCAATCCGGCGATGAAGCGGCGCGCGCCGCTGTCGTCCTGACGTTCGCCGGGGATGCCGGTAACCGGCGGACGCCATTGCGCAGGTTTTTCGCGTCGGGGTTTGCGCGCGGCCCCACCGGCATTCTCGCCGGCCCAGCGTGTGCCGGGCTGGTACACGCCGATCTGCGTCTGGCCGCGTCCTTGTCCCTGACCGCGTGCGGGTCCGCGGCGCGGGGGACGGCTATCGCGGTTTTGTGGATTGCCTCCGGGGCCGCGTCTTTCGCGATTCTGTGGATTGCCTCCGCCCGGGCCACGCTGTGGATTTTTCTTGCCGAATTTGCGCTGGCCGCCCGGTCGCGAAGGCTTGTCTTCGCGGATGCGGTCGAAGGCGCGCAACTCGCGACCCTCATCACTGCCGCCGGTCCACGCCTGCTGTGTCTTCGGCGCGGGACGGAATTCGTTGCTCGCCTGTTTCGGTGCGCGACGCTGGCCGATCACCGGTTGCAAGGTCAGCGTCGGTTCCGTTTCGGTCGCGCCGGCGAGATTGCGCAGAACCTTGATTTGTTCCGGCTGCAAAGCCTCGCTGCGACCCTTGAGCAGGCCGCGTGGCAATTCGACATTGCCGTAGCGGATACGCTTGAGGCGGCTGACCATGAGTCCCAGCACTTCCCACATGCGCCGCACTTCGCGGTTGCGGCCTTCGCGGATCACCACGCGAAACCACGAATGGCTGTCGCCGCGGCTGATGACGGCCAATTCCTCGAAACGAGCTGGTCCATCTTCGAGCTCCACGCCGGCCTTGAGTTGCTCCAGTGCCTCGTCCGGCACCTCGCCGTGGACGCGGCAGATGTACTCGCGTTCGATTTCGCTGCTCGGGTGCATCAACTTGTGCGCCAGCGCGCCGTCGGTGGTGAGCAGCAGCAGGCCCGTGGTGTTGATGTCGAGGCGTCCGACGGCGATCCAGCGCGCGCCTTTCAGGTGCGGCAGTTGCTCGAATACGGTGGGACGGCCTTCGGGGTCGTCGCGCGTGGTGACCACGCCATCGGGCTTGTGGAACACGATCACCTGCGCGTGTTCGGCGCCGTCGTTGATCGCGACGAAGAGCTTGCCATCCAGTTCCACACGGTCGCCCGCGCGCACGCTGGAGCCGATTTCGGCAACCGCGCCATTGACGCGGATTTCGCCGGCCTGGATGCGTTCCTCGAGCAGGCGTCGTGAACCCAGGCCAGCATTGGCG
>DATIOA010000132.1:0-9555 GCA_035473575.1 Rudaea sp.
GTGCCGTCCGGCGCGTTCGCACCACCAGGATTCTTCACGGACACCGTCAAGGTGGTGAACGAATTCGTCGTGATCGATGTCGGCGAAGCCGATATGGAAATATTGAAAGCAGGGCTTCCGCCAAACGCAGAATTGCTGCCGCTGCCACCGCCGCCACAGCTCGCCAAGGCGAAGCTCGCGAGCATCAGTACGAAGAGGTTGCACAGGGCTTTCATATCGAATCTCCGGGCTCGCGATTTCATGTACTGGTTTCTCCGGCAACGGTCGTGGCTGCCAATGCGGTTGTGTGCGGCGGTCATTTCAGGCTTTCGTTGAGGATGCGCGGGGTAACGAAAATCAACAACTCGGCCTTGCTATTGTTCTTCTTGGTATCGCGGAACAAGGCGCCAATACCCGGGATGTCGCCCAGGAAAGGCACCTTGGTGATGTCCGTCGATTTGTCGAATTCATAGACGCCGCCGAGCACCACGGTCTGGCCATTGTCGACCAGCACAGACGTGGTGATTTCGCGCTTGTCCAATTGCGGCACAAAACCGCCGCCGGGATTGGGTATGAGCGAGTTGATTGCGTCTTTCTTCACATCCAGCGTCAGGTACACGCGGTTGTCCGCAGTGATCGTGGGTGTGACCTTCAATTCCAGCACGGCTTCCTTGAATTGCACCGTTGCCGTATTGGCACCGCCGCCAGCACCGCCCTGGAATGTCACATAACCGATTTCCTGGCCCTGCTTGATGTCCGCTTCCTGTTGATTGGCCGTGATCACGCGCGGACTGGAAACCAGTTCGCTGCGGCCTTCAGTCTGAGCGGCGGAGAGTTCCAGATCGAGCAAATAGTCGGCACCGAGGATTGCCAGCCCGAAGCTGCCGGCGGATTTTGAGGATGGCAGGTTGACGTTCAAGCGATTGCCGATGTTCGGAACCTGAATGCCGCCACCCACGCTTCCCGGTGACGAGATTGGCAGGCCGCCCAAACCCGCTACGCGATTGGCAAGCGCGATATTGGCCATCTGGTCGGCGGCGCCCAACGAGCCCGAGGTCGAAACGATGGTATTGCCGGTCTGATAGCCGCCACTGATTCCGAACTTGGCTCCGAGCTCACGGGCGAAGTTGTCGGTGGCGACCACGACGCGCGATTCGATAAGCACTTGTTGCACGGGCTTGTCGAGTTTGGAAACCAAGGTGCGGATTTCTTCAACGCGTTCCGGGGTGTCTACAACCAGCAAGGTATTGGTGCGATCATCGGAGGTAACGCGCCCACGTGGCGAGAGGAAGCCGCCGCTAGCCCCAGCACCTTGTGCAGCACCGCCACCTTGCCCGCCGGCACCGGTTCGGGCCATGAGCAGTGCCGCGATGTCCTTGGCCTTGCCATAGCTGATCGGGATATAAACCGTGACGGTTTGCTTGACGTCCTGCAGCTTCTGCTTGGCCTCGGCGATGGCCTGTTCGCGCGTTGCGATTTCTTGCTGCGGGGCAATCCAGATCACGTTGCCATTTTGGCGTTTGTCCAAACCCTTGGTTTGCAGTACCAAATCGAGCGCCTGGTCCCATGGCACATTGATCAGACGCAAGGTGACATTGCCGGAGACCGAGTCGGACACGACGATATTCAAGTCGGATACGTCTGCGATCAGTTGCAGCACGGAACGCGTGGGGATGTCCTGGAAATTAAAGGTCACGCGGTTGCCGCTGTAGACGGGCGGCGCGTTCGGATCGACTTTCGCCTCTTCCTTCTTCGGCGAAACCTCGATCACGTATTCGTTGCCGGACTGATAGGCGAGTTGGTCGAACGAGCCACCGGCGGTGATTTCCATTTCCACGCCACCGCCCTTGCGACGGGTTTCGATGGATTTGACCGGCGTGGCGAAATCGAGCACATCGAGTTTCTGCGCGAACTGCGCGGGTAGGCCGACGTTGTACATGTTCACGTCGATCTTGTCGCCGATGCGCTGCAGGTCGACGCCGGCGCCTTGGCCGTTGAACGAGACGATGACACGGCCTTCGCCATGCTGGCCGCGGCGGAAGTCGACGTTCGTGATTTCCATGCCCGCGGCAACTGCCGCCTTGGTTTGATCGGTAGCGGCAACCGCAGCCGCCGTCGCGGATGCGGCACCGCCCGACATGTTGTTGTTGACGGTCAGGATGAAATTGTTGCCTTCATGCCGGGTTTCATAACCGGCGTTGTGGAACAGGTCGACGACAACGCGCGTACGTCCGGCCGCTTCGACGGCACTCACCGCCTGGGTGGCGCCGGTGTTGATATCGATGCGGCGCTTGCTCATCGCATCGTGCGTATCGGGCATGTCGATGGCGATACGCGCCGGATTCTGCGTAGTGAATATCTGTGGCTCACCTACCGGCGCGGCGAATTGCAGGGTGATCTGCACCTTGTCGCCGGCGAGCGGCGCGTAAGTGATGTCCTGCAGGGTGTTCTGGGCCAGCACGTTCGTCGCCAGAACGCTCCCGAGCAGCATGAGCATCCATGCCAAACCGCGGCGTTTGCGCGCGGAAATTTCGGGTCTGGACGTACGTCCCTGGAAGTTAGCAACTGTCATAGTCATCTCTAGTTACCCCCAATGGGTCGTCTATTTCTCGCCCAGCGCTACTGACGCCTGGCGCTTCATCCAACCGCCGCTCCCGTTCGGGATCAGCTCCACGAGATCGATATGGTCCTCGGCAACGGCGGTGATCTTGCCGCTGTTCTGGCCCATGTAATTGTTCACATGCACGCGATGGATCACGCCGTCCGGATCCTTGATCAGACCCTCGATGCTGGCGCCAATGCCGATCGTGCCGACCATCTTCAGGCTGTCCAGCGGATAGTTTTCCAGTTGTTCCTTGGGATGCTTGTCCGGCAGTGGCCCATTCGCACCAGCCTGAGCCTCGCGCTGTTCTTCAAGACTCGGGCCGAAGGGGTCGCGCTTGTCCTGATCCTGATAGACGAAGGTCTCGAATGTCTTGAGCACGGGCAACGGCGGCACCGGCGGGCCCTTCTTGGCCTTTTCCTGCGCTACCCACTGTTGCAGGTCGCTCATGCCGCCGGTGCAGCCAGCCAGCAATGCCAGCGCCACGACAAGCATCAGTGCACGCGCAGGATTGGGGATGTGAACGTTGTGCATGTTCACTTTCCTCCCTTCTTGGCCGGTTTATTCGCGCCGCCGTCTTCGCTTTCGTCTTCCTCGACGTAGCGATATGTCCTGACCGTGCCCTCCAGCGACAACTGGCCATCTGCGACAGGCTTCAGGGATACGTCGTGCATGGTCAGGATCACCACGCGCGGCAAGGCGGCCACGCCGCTGATGAAAGCGCCGAACTGGTGATAGCTGCCGGTCATGCGCAGCTGGATCGGTTTCTCGGCGTAGAAACCCTCCTTGATCGTCTCCGGCCCGGGCTTGAACAGGTCCGAGTGCAGTCCCGCCGAGAGTGCGGTCTGCGAAACGTCCACCAGCAGTTCGGGCATTTCCGTCTTGCTCGGCAACTGACGCAGCAACTGGCGCAACATGTCGCGCATCTCGTCGAGCTGCTGCTTGAGCGCATCGAGATTGACCACCTTGGCCTGTTTTTCGGAGAACTCTTTCCTGAGCTGGGTTTCCTGCCCCTGCCGGGTCTGCAAGTCGTCCTGCTGGCTGCTGATCCAGAACCACCAGCCCGCAAGTACCAGCAAACCGAACAGCAAGGCACAGAACGTCAGCTTGACGCCCTGCGCCCAGCCGCCGATGTTGTTGAAATCAAGATTGCGGAAATCCGACAGTTTCATGGCTTGCTCTCCTTGCCCGCAGGAGCTTTGGCCGCGTCGGGAGCCGCTGCATCAGGCGTTGCCGCCGCAGCCGGTTTGGCACTCATGCCGCTGGCCGCCGCTGCCTTTGCCGCCTTTTCCTGTTCCTTGGCCTTTTCGTCGGGGTTGGTCAGCTTGACCATGAGGCCGAAATCGAAGCGATCGCGCTTGTCGTTTTTCTTGGCTTCGGTCTTGACCAGATCCGAGTGGGTCAGCCAAGGTGAAGCGTCCAGATTGCGCATGTAGGTGGCGACGCTGGCATTCGATTGCGCCGCGCCATCCAGGGTCAGCGTGTCGCCGTTTTGCTTCAAGGAAACCAACCTGACACCGTCAGGAACGGTCTTCACCAGCTCGTCGAACAGGTGCACCATCTGCGAGCGGCTGGCCTGCAGCTTCTCGATGATTTCCTTGCGCGCCAGCAACTTGGATTTGGTTGTTTCCAGCTCCTTGATCTCGGTCAGCTTGCCGTCGAGCAGATGGATCTGGTCCTTGAGATAGGCGTTGCGCGCATCCTGATTGTCCAGGCGCATTCCCATCCAGTACCACCAGACAAACACCACGAACAGCGCAGCGATCGCAGCGCCGGCCAGCATCACGTAGAACTCGCGCTGGCGCTGTTTGCGCAGCTCATCGCGCCAAGGCAATAGATTGATCTTGGCCATCAGTCGAAACTCCTCAGCGCGAGGCCGCAGGCGATCATCAGCGCGGGCGCGTCCTGGGCCAGCGTCTGGGCCTGCACGCGCGACGACAGCGACATGTTGGCAAGCGGATTTGCGACCACGCAGGGTACGCCGAGTTGTTCTTCCACCATTTCGGCGACACCGGCGATCGAAGCGCATCCGCCGGCGAGCACGATCTGATCCACCTTGTTGTATTCGCTTCCGGCGAAGAAGAACTGCAGCAGGCGACTGACCTGCTGCACCATCGCTTCCTTGAATGGCTCAAGCACCTCGATCTCGTAGGATTCGGGCAGACCGCCCTGGCGCTTGGCGAGACCGGCTTCCTCGTACGACAGGCCATAGCGGCGCATCACCTCGTCGGTGAGTTGCTTGCCGCCGAACACCTGTTCGCGCGAATAGATGGTGCGCTGGTTCTTGAGCACGATCAGCGTGGTCATGGTGGCGCCGATGTCGGCGACCGCGACGACCGCATCCTTGGGCACGGCGAGCTGGTCGGCCACCAACTTGAACGCATTCTCCATCGCAAATGCCTCGACTTCGACCACGCGTGCGGTCAAACCGCCCAGATCGAGCGCCGCCACGCGCAGATCCACATTCTCGGTGCGCGAAGCCGCGAGCAGGACATTCATCATTTCCGGGTTGTCCTTCACCGGACCGACGACTTCGAAATCGAGGCTGACTTCCTCGATCGGATAGGGAATGTACTGGTTGGCCTCGGACTGGATCTGCGCATCGAGATCTTCTTCGGACAGATCCGCGGGCATCGGGATGATCTTGGTGATCACCGCGGAACCGGCGACCGCCGCGCAAGCAAATTTGGTTTTCGCGCCGGAGCGGTTGAGCGCGCGCCGGATCGCTTCGCCGACAGCTTCCACCTCGACGATGTTTTTTTCGACGACAGCATTGGGGGGCAACGGTTCGACCGCGTAATGCTCGACGCGGTACTTGTTGCCGGACTGAGTCAACTGCAACAGCTTTACGGCAGTCGAACTGATATCGACCCCGATCAGCGGCGGCGCTTTTGCACTGAGTAGGCCCACACTTTTTCCCCTTCCCACGCGCCCTTACGAGCGATATATGCGCATCCACATTAAATACGAACTTTAACGGATTATCAACAGTCTCTTGAAAGATTCTGCAAACCATTGATATGTCTTGATAATGTCATTGTTTTGCCACCATTTGATCCCAATTTGCCTATCGGCATGAACGCCGTACGCCTATACTGCGATGGCGATCTTCACCCGGAAGGCCGCCTTCCAACCTTGACTGCGATCACAACTCCAGCCACGCATGAGAATATTTCGACGTTTGTTCCGTTGGTTCTTGATTTTGTGCGTACTTGGCGTGGTGTTGGGTGCCGTCGGCATCGGCATTGCCTACTGGCTGATCGAGCCGCGCCTGCCGTCCGTGGACGTACTCAAGGACGTGCGCCTGCAGGTTCCGCTGCGCGTTTACAGCAAGGATGGAAAGCTGGTGGCGACGATCGGCGAAACGCGCCGCATCCCGGTCCGGATCGAAGATGTGCCGCAACAGTTGAAGAACGCGTTCCTCGCCGCCGAGGACGCGAATTTCTACACCCATTCCGGCATCGATTTCACAGGCATCCTGCGTGCGCTCGGCTACATGGTCGTCAAGCGCAGCCTGCACGTGCCGGGCGGCAGCACGATCACGCAGCAGGTCGCACGCGGATTTTTCCTCAGTTCCGAAGTCAGCCTCACGCGCAAGGCCACGGAAATCTTCCTCTCCTTCCGCATCGAACATGAACTGACCAAGGACGAAATCTTCCAGCTTTATCTCAACAAGATATTCTTCGGCAACCGCGCCTACGGCGTGGCCGCCGCGGCCGAGTTCTACTACGGCAAGACGCTGAATGAGCTCAGCCTGGGCGAGTGCGCGATGCTTGCCTCGCTGCCGAAATTCCCCTCCAGCAGCAACCCGTTGAGCAACCGCGCGCGCGCGACCGAACGACGCAACTACACCCTGCAACGCATGCTCGACAACGGCTTCATAACCGCCGCGCAATTCAAGCAAGCCAGCACCGAGCCGGATCAATCCTTCGCGCACGAACCGCCGATCGAAGTCGACGCGCCCTACATTGCCGAGCAGGTGCGCCTGGATGCGCTCGACCGCCTCGGCAACGATGCGCTGACCAATGGCTACAGCATCTACACGACGCTCGACTCGCGCGACCAGACGGCCGCCAATCAGGCCATGCGCAACGACCTCATTGCCTACGACGAACGCCACGGCTACCGTGGGCCCGAAGCGCATTTCGATCTTGCTGCGCACCCACTGCCGCAGGAACTGGACAAGCGCCTGGACAAGGACACTTTCCGTCCCGCGCTCGGACTCATTGCCGGCATCGTCGTCGACAGTTCCGAAAAATCCGCCGACGTTTACCTGCAAGACGGACAAAGCGTGACGCTGGATTTGCCCGCCGTGCGCTGGGCGCAACGCTACAAGGACGAAAGCCATCGCGGCGCGCCGCCCAAGCGCGTCGACGACGTGCTCAAGGCCGGCGACGTGGTGCGCCTGGCGCGCAACGCGGACGGAGCGTGGAAACTGTCGCAGATCCCCAAGGTGCAGGGCGCGTTGATCGCACTCGACCCGAACGACGGCGCGATCAAATCCGAAGTCGGCGGCTTTTCCTATGCGCGCAGCAAGTTCAACCGAGCCGTGCAGGCCGCCCGCCAGCCCGGCTCCGGGTTCAAGCCGTTCTTCTATGCCGCCGCGTTCGAGCACGGCTTCACGCCAGCCTCGATCATCAATGACGCGCCGATCGTGTTCGCCGACCCATCCAAGCCGAACGGCCTGTGGGAACCCAAGAACGACGACGACAAATTCGAAGGCCCGATGCGCCTGCGCGAAGCGCTGGTCGAATCCAAGAACCTGGTGTCGGTGCGTCTGCTCGACGCGATCGGTGTGCGATATGCGCGCGAATATGCGACGCACTTCGGTTTCAGCCTGCAGCAGTTGCCGGAGAACCTGTCGTTCGCGCTCGGCACGGCATCGGTGTCGCCGCTGGCGATGGCGCGCGGTTATGCCGTGTTCGCGAACGGCGGATTCCTCATCGATCCGTATTTCATCGACCGCATCGTCGATCGCGACGGCAAGGAAATCTACAAGGCGCAGCCGACCGTGGCTTGCCGACATTGTCCGCAGCGCTTGATCGAGGATACGCGTGAGCAGGCCGCGACCGCGAATGCCAAACCGGGCGAGGCGCAACCGGTCAAGACGGCACTGTCGACCACGCCTGCCGCGCAAGCCCTGGCCGCACCCGCAGAACCGAACGCGCCCAAGCTCGCTCCGCGCGTACTCGATGCGCGCACCGCTTACCTGATCGGATCGATCCTGCACGACGTCGTGCGCCGCGGCACGGGCCACGATGCGATGGTGCTCAAGCGCAACGACCTGGCCGGCAAGACCGGCTCGACCAACGATCACCGCGATGCCTGGTTCAACGGCTACAACGACGACCTCGTCGCCAGCGCCTGGGTCGGCTTCGACGATTTTTCCTCGCTCGGCCGCAGCAATGGCGTCGGCGAATTCGGCGCGCAGGCGGCGCTGCCGATGTGGATCGAATTCATGCGCACGGCGCTCAAGGGCGTGCCCGAGCAGCCGTTCGAGATGCCACCGGGCATCACCACCGCGCGCATCGACAAGGCCACCGGCCAGCTCGCTCCGGCTGGTGATCCGAACAGCATGCTGGAAGTATTCAGGGTCGAGGATGTCGCTCGCCTCGCCGCCGGACCGAACAACGCCACGGAAGAGGAAAAGAAGGTCCAGCAGGACGCCTACGGGATTTTTTGATGCCCGCCCGCAACGAGAATCTGCGCCGCCGCGTTGCGCTGGAAGCCGCGCGCCTGATCAGCGAGCACGGCATCCGCGACTATCAACTCGCCAAGCGCAAGGCTGCCGAGAGCCTGCACGCGCTCGATGAATCGAGCTTGCCGAAGAACCGCGAGATTGAGCAAGCGCTGCGCGAGCACCAGCGCCTTTTCCACGGCGACGATCAGCCAACGCAATTGCGCGCTCTGCGCGAAGCTGCCTGCGAGGCAATGCGCTATTTCGCACGCTTCGAGCCGCGCCTGATCGGCGCCGTCCTCGATGGCACCGCCGACGCGCATTCGCCGGTTTGCCTGCATCTGTTCTGTGACACGCCGGAATCCGTTCTCGCTGTGTTGAACGACGATGACATCGTGTTCGAAGAAGATAACCGGCGTTTGCGGCTAGATGCTGAGCGTTCGGCTGATTTCCCGGTGTTGAGAATGAGCCAGTCGGGAATCGACTTCGACCTGACCCTGCTGCCACGCGACGCGATCCGCCAGGCGCCGCTGGACCGCAGTGGTGAACGTCCGTTGCAACGCGCGGCGCTGGCCGCCATCGAGAGCCTTCTCAGCGCTTCGTGATCGGCGCGTAATCGCGTGTCGTCGCGCCGGTGTAGATCTGGCGCGGACGGCCGATCTTGGTGTCCTTGTCCTGATGCTGCTCGAGCCAGTGCGCGACCCAGCCGGCGGTACGCGCGATCGCGAACATCACCGTGAACATCTCGGTCGGGATCTTCAGCGCCTTGTAGATGAGGCCGGAATAGAAATCGACGTTCGGATACAGCTTGCGCTCGACGAAGTACGGATCCTTGAGCGCGGCCTGTTCGAGTTCCAGCGCGACGTCGAGCAGGGGGTCGTTCACGCCGAGCTCGCCGAGGACTTTGTGCGTCATCTCGCGGATGATCGTCGCACGCGGGTCGAAATTCTTGTACACGCGATGGCCGAAACCCATCAGGCGGAAACCGGAATTCTTGTCCTTGGCCTTGGCCACCGCCGCGCCGACGTTCTTCGCATCGCCGATCTCGGCAAGCATCTTGAGCACGGCCTCGTTGGCGCCACCGTGGGCCGGCCCCCACAGCGCGGCGATGCCGGCGGCGACGCACGCGTACGGATTCGCGCCGGTGGAGCCGACCAGGCGCACCGTCGACGTCGACGCGTTCTGCTCGTGGTCGGCGTGCAGGATGAACAACAGGTCCAGCGCCTTGGCAACGACTGGACTGAGTGCGAGTGGTTCGCTCGGCACCTCGAACATCATGTGCAGGAAGCGCGTGCAG
>DATIOA010000133.1:0-4841 GCA_035473575.1 Rudaea sp.
GATCACCTTCAATTCGCCGGCGCGGTCGCCGTTGGCGAAGTCCATGCGATGGATATTGCCGTCTCGGCGAATTGCGACTTCCACCTTCGAGGACAGCGCATTGACCACCGACACGCCGACGCCGTGCAGGCCGCCGGAGAATGCGTAATTGCGGTTCGAGAACTTCCCGCCGGCGTGCAGTCGGGTCATGATCAATTCCACACCCGGAATGCCTTCCTCGGGATGGATGTCCACCGGCATGCCGCGGCCATCGTCCGATACTTCCACCGAGCCGTCCGTGTGCACGATGACCTCGATGGTCTTCGCGTGGCCGGCTAGCGCTTCGTCGACCGAGTTGTCGATGACTTCCTGCGCCAGGTGGTTTGGGGCGCGAGGTGTCGGTGTACATGCCGGGGCGGCGTTTGACCGGCTCGAGGCCAGAAAGGACTTCGATATCGGCGGCGTTGTAACGACTATTCATCAACAATCCAGGAGAAAAGTGCTCTTCGTTGAGAGTCCGGCAGGGATGCCGGTCTGTTCCTCGCGATCAGGGAGGATCGCAAAACGCCGCCGCGCATGGTCGTGGCTTGTGCGAAATTTATCAAGCCACTCGCGTGCGATTGGGAGTGCCGGTAGAATACGCCTTTACCAGCATCGGCGTGCTGCGCATGACTCCCCTGATTTTCGTTACCGGCGGCGTGGTGTCCTCTCTCGGCAAGGGCATCGCTTCGGCCTCGCTTGCAGCCATCCTCGAAGCGCGCGGCCTGCGCGTGACGATGATGAAACTCGATCCCTACATCAACGTCGATCCGGGCACGATGAGCCCGTTCCAGCACGGCGAGGTGTACGTTACCGACGACGGCGCCGAAACCGATCTGGATCTGGGCCATTACGAGCGCTTCGTGCGCACGCGCCTGACCGGCCGCAATTCCATCACCACCGGAAAAATCTACGAGGCCGTGATCCGCAAGGAACGCCGCGGCGATTATCTGGGCGCCACGGTGCAGGTGATCCCGCACATCACCGACGAGATCAAGCGCTGCATCGACGAAGCCACGCGTGGCTACGACGTGGCGCTGGTCGAGGTCGGTGGCACGGTTGGCGACATCGAATCGCAGCCGTTCCTGGAAGCCATCCGCCAGATCCGCATCGAGCAAGGCGCGGACAAGACCCTGTTCATGCACCTGACCCTGGTGCCGTACATCAAGGCCGCTGGCGAGATCAAGACCAAACCGACTCAGCATTCGGTCAAGGAACTGCGCGCACTCGGCATCCAGGCCGACGTGCTGTTGTGCCGCAGCGAGCAGCCGTTGCCGCAGTCGGATCGGCGCAAGATCGCGCTGTTCACCAACGTGCCGGAAAAGGCCGTGATCAGCGCGGTCGACGTCGACACCATCTACAAGCTGCCACTGTGGCTGCACGAACAGGGCCTGGACGATATCGTCGTCGCGCACCTCAAGCTCGACGCGAAACCGGCGAACTTGAGCGAATGGGAACGCACGGTCGAGGCGGTCGATCATCCCAGGGACGAAGTCAGCATCGCCATCATCGGCAAGTACGTCGAACACAAGGATGCGTACAAGTCGCTCGGCGAGGCGCTGCGCCACGGCGGGCTGAAACAGGCGACACGCGTGAACTTGCGTTGGCTCGAATCCGAAGACGTGGAATCGCGCGGCGCGGAAATTTTGGCCGACGTCGACGGCATCCTCGTGCCGGGCGGATTCGGCAAGCGCGGCTTCGAGGGCAAGATCACGGCGGCGAAATTCGCGCGCGAACGCAAGATTCCTTACTTCGGCATCTGTTACGGCATGCACGCGGCGGTGGTCGACTTTGCGCGCAGCATTGCCGGCCTGCCGGGTGCGGGCTCGACGGAGAACGACAAACATTGCGCGGATCCCGTGATTGCGCTGATCACCGAATGGACGACGGGCACCGGCGACGTGGAAAAGCGCGACGAGGCATCCGACCTCGGTGGCACCATGCGCCTCGGCGCGCAGGAATGCCGCCTGAAAGCCGGCACGATTTCCCGGCAACTTTACGGCCAGGACGTGATCCGCGAGCGCCACCGCCACCGCTACGAATTCAACAACCGCTACCGGCAGAAGTTCGAGGATCTCGGCCTCGTCATCGCCGGCAAGTCGATGGACGATCTGCTCGTCGAGATCGTGGAACTGCCCGAGCAGCAGCATCCGTGGTTCGTGGCCTGCCAGTTCCATCCGGAATTCACTTCCACGCCGCGCGACGGCCATCCGTTGTTCATGGGCTTCGTGCGCGCCGCGCGTGAGCTCAAGGCCGTGCGCACCGCGCCGAAGCTGGCGCAGGTGGCCTCGGTATGAAAAGTCTTGACGGTGTCGTGCAATGAAGCTCTGTGGTTTCGACGTCGGCCTCGACAAGCCCCTGTTCCTGATCGCCGGTCCCTGCGTGATCGAGTCGCGGCAGTTGCAGATCGACACGGCCGGCAAGTTGAAGGAAATCACGACGAAACTCGGCGTGCCTTTCATCTTCAAGTCCAGCTTCGACAAGGCCAACCGCACCTCGGGTACGAGTTTCCGCGGACCCGGCATGGAAGAAGGGCTGAAAATCCTTGCCGAAGTGAAGCGTCAGGTCGGCGTGCCGGTGCTCACCGACGTGCACGAATACACGCCAATGAACGAAGTCGCCGCCGTGGTCGACGTCTTGCAGACGCCGGCCTTCCTGTGCCGTCAGACCGATTTCATCCAGAATGTCGCGCGCGCCGGAAAGCCCGTCAACATCAAGAAGGGCCAGTTCCTGTCGCCGTGGGAGATGAAGCACGTCGCGGCGAAGGCGAAAGCGGTCGGCAACGAACAGATCATGGTTTGCGAGCGCGGCGCGAGCTTCGGCTACAACAACCTCGTCTCCGACATGCGCAGCCTCGCGGTGATGCGCGACACCGGCTGCCCTGTCGTGTTCGACGCCACGCACTCGGTGCAGTTGCCCGGCGGCGCGGATGGCAAGTCCGGCGGCCAGCGCGAATTCGTTCCCGTGCTCTCGCGCGCGGCGGTGGCAGTTGGAATAGCGGGCGTGTTCATGGAAACGCATCCGAATCCCGACGAAGCGTTGTCCGACGGCCCCAACGCATGGCCGCTGGGCAAGATGGCGGCCTTGCTTGAAACCCTGGTCGCGCTGGATCGCGTTGCGAAATCGAATCCCTGAGTCCATCGACAATGACCCAAATCTCTTTCATCCACGCCCGCGAAATCCTCGATTCCCGCGGCAATCCCACGCTTGAAGCGGAAGTCACGCTGGCCGACGGTTCGTTCGGCCGCGCCGCGGTGCCGTCGGGTGCTTCCACCGGCTCGCGCGAAGCGGTCGAGCTGCGCGACGGCGACAAGTCACGCTATCTCGGCAAGGGCGTGCGCAACGCGGTCGCGAACGTCAACACGACGATTGCGCAGGCGCTGAAGGGGTTTGATGCGGCGGATCAGAATGGCCTCGACGCGAAACTCATTGCGCTCGACGGCACGCCGAACAAGGGCAAGTTCGGCGCGAATGCGCTGCTCGGCGTTTCGCTCGCCAATGCGCACGCGATGGCCGCGTCGAAAAAAATCCCTTTGTGGAAATATCTCGCGGGTTCGCACGCGCCTTCACTGCCGGTGCCGATGATGAACATCGTCAACGGCGGCGCGCATGCCGACAACAATGTCGACATGCAGGAGTTCATGATTCTTCCGGTTGGCCTGCCGAGCTTCGCCGAAGCGCTGCGCGCTGGCGTCGAAGTCTTCCATGCGCTCAAGTCCGTGCTCAAGGCCAAGGGTCTGAACACCGCGGTCGGCGACGAAGGTGGTTTCGCGCCGGACCTGAAATCCAATGAACAGGCCATCGAAACCATCCTCGAAGCCATCGCCAAGGCGGGTTACACGGCCGGCAAGGACATTTACCTGGGACTTGATGCCGCCAGTTCCGAGTTCTACGAAAACGGCGTGTACGACCTGGCCGGCGAGGGCAGGAAGATGTCGTCCGCCGAGTTGATCGAGTTCTATGCCGGCTGGTGCGCGAAATATCCGATCATCACCATCGAGGACGGCGTCGCCGAACAGGATCGCGACGGCTGGAAGGCGCTGACCGCGAAACTCGGCAAGAAGATCCAGCTCGTCGGCGACGACAACTTTGTCACCAATCCGGCGATCTTCCGCGCCGGCATCGCCGACGGCATCGCCAATGCCATCCTGATCAAGGTCAACCAGATCGGTACGCTCAGCGAAACGCTGGAAGCCATTGCGATGGCGGACAAGGCGAACTATGCGGCCGTCGTCTCGCACCGTTCCGGCGAAACCGAGGACACGACCATCGCCGACATTGCCGTGGCGACGACGGCGACACAGATCAAGACCGGCTCGCTGTGCCGTTCGGACCGCGTCGCCAAGTACAACCAGTTGCTGCGCATCGAGGAAGCGCTAGGCGCATCGGCAAAGTACGCGGGCCGCGCGGCGTTCCCGAACGTGCCGGGCTTGATCGGCTGAGCGTTCGCGTGTGCTGCGTTATATCGCCCTCATCCTGCTGATCCTGCTGATCGCGTTGCAGATAAAGTTCTGGACCGGCGAGGGCGGCATGCGCGACGTGTGGCGCCTGCAGCAGCGCATCACCGAGCAGAAGGCCGAGAACCTGAAGCTCAAGCAGCGCAACGAGGCGCTGTCCGCCGAGGTGCAGGACCTGAAATCCGGCAAGGGCGCGATCGAGGAGCGCGCGCGTTCCGAGCTTGGCCTGATCAAGCCCGGCGAGGTGTTCTATCAAGTCGTGGAACCTGCGCCCGCGAATCCGAAGCCGGACAATGGCCACCACTGACGCGCTGTGGTGCGTGGTGCCTGCGGCCGGGCGCGGCGCGCGCGTCGGTGGCGACGTTC
>DATIOA010000134.1:0-8373 GCA_035473575.1 Rudaea sp.
TCGGCATAATCGGGCGGACGCGGTGCGGCCGCCTCACGGATGCGCACAACATGGGATCGGGCAAAGACTTGTTCGTGGAAGTCGCTGCTGGCGCCAGCCTGTTCAAGGAAGGCGACGCTGCCGGTGAGTTGTACATCATCGAATCCGGCCAGATCGAACTGTTTCCGGCCGGCGCGAGCGAAGCGCTGGCCTCGCTCGGTCCCGGCGATTGTTGCGGCGAAGCGTCCTTGCTCGACAAGCAGCCGCACACGATGAGTGCCGTGGCCAGAACACGCACGCGCCTGTTGCGAATAGACCGCATGGCCTTGCCCGAAGTGGTGCGCGCGAATCCCGACGTCGCCACCGCCCTGCTGCGCAAATTCGCCGCGCGCATGGGCCATCTCGAATCCTGCCTCGAAGCCGGCCTTGCCGCATCGGCGCAGACGGTTGTTCCGCCGCCGCCAGCTCCGGCGCCCAAACCCGCCGCCGCACCCGCATCGCCGCGTCCCGCGCCGCCGCCGTCCCCGCCACCTCCACCGCCCAAGCCAGCGGTGGACGCTGCGCCGCCGCCCCCGCCGCCCGCGCCCAAACCCGCCGCGCCCACCGGTCTTGCGATGCGCATCGCGGCCAACGGCGACGTTGTATCGATGGATCCCATGCGCACGCAATTCCTGATCGGCCGGCCGGACCCGGCCACCGGCGCGAAACCCGAAATCGACCTGGGTCCGTTCGACGTGCAGCGCACGCTCAGCCGTCGTCACGCGACCCTGCTGCGCGATGGCGCGCAATATTTCGTGCGCGAGGACGCGGCCACGACCAACGGCACTTATCTCAACGGCGAACGCTTGCAAACCGGCGTGGCCATGCCAGTGAAGGCCGGCGACAAATTGCGCTTCGGTTCGATCGAAGTCGAACTGATCGGCGCCTGACGAGGACAGCAATATGGGCACGAACGAAAACGAATGGCAGGGCGCATTGTCGGCCATCGATCTGTCGGCGATCGAATCGCTGAAGAAACTCAAGCAGGAGCACGATCAGCTATCCGAGCGCCTGAAATCGATGGCGGCGATGAAATCCAATTTCGCCGACGCGGTGTATGTGCGCGTGCGCGCCGACTACGAAAAACGCATTGCCGCGCTGGATGCCGAAGCCGCGCCGCTCAAGCAGGCCGCGCGCGAACAATACGCACACTTGCGCGCCCTGCTGGCGCGCTTCGAGGCGGACCATGAGGCGATCAAGCTCGACCAGCAGGAACTCGAACTGCGCCACCAGCTCGGCGAATTCGACGACAAGGAATTCGCCAAGCGCATCAAGGCCATCGAGAACACGGTCGCCGAGCGCGGCCAGGCGCGCGCGCGCGGACAGGAATTGAAGGCGCGCTTCCTCGAAGCATTCCACAGTGAAAGCGAGTTGGAGCAGGCCGATGCCGGCGGCACCAATCGCTTTTCGATGGCGGATCTGGCCGCCGCGCAGGCGAGCACCCGCGAAGTCGCCGCGATCGCAGGCGGCGATGCGCCGCCGAACCGGACCCAGACCATGCCGGCGCTCGATATTCCCGAACCGTCGCGCGCGACCGCGGCGGCACCCGCGCCGCCGCCTGCGGCTGCGGGCGGTGCGACGCAGATATTCCGCGCCGCACGCCTGGTGCCGCAGAATCCGGAGGCGGGCAAGCAGAGCTATACCCTCACCTTGAAACCGGTCGATATCGGCGCCGATGCCGCCAGCGACGTGCGTATCGGCGGCCCGGGCGTCGATCCCAAGCACGCCAAGATCGTGGTCAGCATGGGCGGATTCACGATCGTCGATCTCGGCAGCAAACATGGCACGCGCGTAAACGCGGAGAAGGTGCGCGAACGGCCGCTGGCCAACGAGGACGTGATCCAGATCGGCGCAGCGCGGTTCGTGTTTCGGGAGGGCTAGACGTCGGTGGCAATCCAAATCGCCCAGGAACAGCAAGACGGCGTGCGCGTTCTCGCGCTGTCCGGTCGCCTGGATACGGAAACCGCCGCCGACGTGGAATTGGCCCTGCAGGATCTGCTCGGCGCGGGCGAGCGCCGCTATCTCGTCGATCTGGCCGGCATCGGCTACGTCAGCAGCGCAGGCCTGCGCGTCCTGCTCGCGCTGGCCAAGAAACTCGACGGCGGCAAGGGCGAACTGAAACTGTGCGGCCTGAATGCTTCAGTGCGCCAGGTGTTCGACATGACCGGCTTCAGCAAGCTGTTCGCGATCTTCCCGAACCGCGACGCCGCGCTGGGCCAAGTGACGAAACTCAAACCGGAAGCGGAAATTGCACGGCATGCCGCGCGTCTGCTTGGCGCGGGATCGCTGCCTTCGCCGCCGCATGCACAGGCCGAGGCGCTGGCGCGCGCCGCGGCGTCGGTGCTCGGACTCAAGCCAATGGCTGCATCCCATGTCAGCGCCGCGGGCATAACCCCCGTACGCGCCGCGCCAGCGCCGCCGCCGGCGATGAAATCGGCCGGCTTTCTGGACAGGCTGAAGGGCTGGCTCCGAAAAACAAACTAGGCGGAGCGATCACGCGCCACCGTGATCAGGGTCAGGTCGTCGCTCTGCGCCTGCCCGTCGGTAAAGCGAGCAATTTCCGCGAGCAGTGCGTCGATCGCTCCTTGCGCGCTGCCGCCGCTGTCGGCGAAGGTCTGGATCACGCGTTCCTTGCCGAACAGTTGCTGTGCGGCGTTGTGCGCTTCGTCGAGACCGTCGGTGTACAACAGCAGGCAGGCGCCCGGCGTGATCGTCGCTGTGTGCAGTGGAAAGCTTGTGTCCGACATCGCCCCGAGCGGCAGTGCGCCGTGCTCGCCGAGTTCGCTCACGCGCCGGTCGGGTGTGCGCAGCAACGGCGCCGGGTGTCCGGCGTTGGCGAATTCCAGGCGGCCGGATTCGGGGTCGATCGCGGCCGCCAGCATGGTCACGAACATGCCGGGCTCAAGTTCCTGCGCAAGCTTGCGGTTGAGTCCGGCGAGCAGTTCATCCGGCCCGCCGAGGTTGCGCGCGAACACGCGCACCTGCACCGACAAGCGCGCCATGTACAACGCGCCGGACACCGCCTTGCCGGAGACGTCGGCGATCACCAGGCCGTGGCGGCCGTCGCGGTACTGGAAGTAATCGAAATAGTCGCCGCCGATCACGCGCGCGGCGGCGTAGCTGTCGGCGAAATGGTAGCCGGGCAGGTGTGGCGCGGATTGCGGCAGGAAACGCTGCTGGATGCGCCGGGCCAGCGCCAGGTCGTGCGCCTCGACCAGACGTTCGGGCGACTGCGCCTGCTGGCTGGCGATGAGCCAAGCCAGTTGTCCGGCGATGCCGGCGAACAATTCGCGATCGGCGGGACGCCAGGCGTTTTGCGCGAACGCGCTTTCCAGATACAGCGCGCCGAGCGTTTCGCCGCCCAGCCGCAACGGCATGCCGAGCAGGGCGACGGGCACGGTGTCGGTGCGCAGGCGTGCGGCCAGTGCTTCGCGGCCCGCGTCGTCGGTAATCTCGATGCCGTATTCCAGGCGCAGGGCCTCGCGCAGGAATTCCTCGACCTGCACGAACTCGCCGCCATCAGGCGTCGCGGTGGCATGTTGCGCCAGACAGGTCAGCGTTTCCGTCCCGCCGTGGCGGGCATGGACCGCCGCGCGGCTGGCTTGCGGAAAAACCGCGAGCAACGCGCGCAACGCCTCGCCGAGCGTCGCGCGCAGATCCTGTGGGCGCCGCGACAGCGCGCCGATGTCGCAAAATAATTTCAGGCGCGCAAGCAGATCGCGCAAGCCCGGTGCACCCGGCGCGCCATCGGTCGCGGCGACAGCCGCGCGTGCACGCGTCGAGTTGTTGCTCGGTAGGCTCGGCGGCGGCAATGATGGGTGATCGCTGGGCGTGGCGCGGAAAATCGCCTTGACCTCACCGAACTGCAACTCGTCGCCATCCTTGACCGGTGCCGAGCCGGTCATGCGCACTCCGCGCAGCAGGGTGCCGTTGGCGCTGTCCTGATCGCTCAATTCCCATATCGCACCGTTGCGGCGGATCGATGCGTGGCGGCGCGAAACGGTCGGATCGTTCAGGCGCACTTCGGAAAACTGGCCGCGACCGATCACGGCGGCGTCGGAAAATCCGAACACCTGACCGGCGAGGGCACCCGAGGTGATGATGAGGCTGGGCATGGCGTCGCGTCGAGTGTGGCACAAAGCGCCGTGACGCGGGATGATGGCCGCCCCTGACCAACGAGACCTGTCATGCACGTTTCCTACTGGTGCGTACTCGCTGCGGCACTGCTGCCGTTCGCGTTCACGGCAATCGCCAAAGGCATCGGCCGGCGCGATTTCAGCAACCGCGCGCCGCGCGTGTTCCAGTCCAAGCTGACCGGTATGGCGGCGCGCGCGCATTGGGCTCACTTGAACTCGTTCGAGGCATTCCCGCCGTTTGCAGCCGGGGTATTGATCGCGCAACAACTCGGCGCTGCGCAGGGCCGCATCGACGCGCTGGCGATCGCCTTCGTCGCGCTGCGCATCGTGTACGGGGTCTGCTATCTCGCCGATCAGGCAACTTTGCGCAGCCTGGTCTGGGCCGCCGGGTTCGCATGTACGGTGGCGCTGTTCGTCATCGGCGCATAAAAAAAGCCGGACGACAGGGTCGCCCGGCTCGAACGCCGCGGAATTCCAGGGGAGGGAAGGCTCGCGCGGCGTGTCCCTGACGTGCGGGCATCGTGCCCGCGCGGTTTTACTTGGCGGCCGTGGCGGCCTTCTTCACCGCGTTGACCTGCTTGGTGAAGTTGTCATTGGCGGCTTCGAAGCTGCCCTTGGCCAACTGGCCCAGCGCTTCGCTGGTCTTGAGCGTGACGCCGAAGACTTCCTGACCGTTCGCGTAGAACTTCTCGGTGGATTCCTTCACCAGGTTCACGCCTTTCGGCCAGAACGCCTTGAGGGCGTCGAAATCGCGCACTTCGGCGGCTTCGGTCCAGAACTCGACCGTGGCCGAGACGCGGTTTTCCAGCGTCTTGAGCTGCAGGTCGGCGATGCGTTCCATGCCTTCCACCGCCAGGCTGTGCGCCTTGAACGCGGTGTCGGCGAAACTCTTGCTGAGCGCCAGAACTTGAGTATTGATCTGCTCGTACATGGTATTGCCCTCGCGGGGTGGTGGGAGTGTGAGGGCACTATACTGTAGATTATGTTGCATTGCAACAAGAATTGACCTGTAACTCACAGTATCTAGTTATATAATTGATTTTAAACATATATATTTTGTATAACCTGGGCGCTCTACATGCTGTTTTGTCGCCATGATTGCGCGGTTGCACAATTCTGTCTTTATCCGGAATAGACGCAACCCGAGGTGCAGGTTTCATTGACCACGACCTTGCTCAGCAGCGGCAGCGCCGGTTTGAGGCGGTTCCAGATCCACATCGCCAATTGTTCGCTGGTCGGATTGTCCAGTCCCGGGACCTCGTTGAGATAATGATGGTCCAGCTCGGCGAAGATCGGCGCAAATGCCGACTTGATGTCGGCGAAGTCCATCACCCAGCCGGTGCCTGCGCCGATCGGCCCGGACACGTGGATCTCGATGCCGAAGGAATGACCGTGCAGGCGCGCGCACTTGTGGCCCGGCGGTACGTTCGGCAGGCGGTGCGCGGCTTCGATGTGGAAACGCTTGAAGATGTCCATGCGCGGATTGTAGCCCCAGGTGTGTTGATTTCTGTGGTCGATTGAGCCAACGTCGCGGGACGTTCCCTCTGGAAGATCCGGCGGCCGCGATATGTCGAGGTCGACAATCGCGCAAACAACGCGACGCAATCCGCCAAATCAGCGATAATGCCGGCCCTTTTTCCCGGCCCGTAGTAATGAAGACCCCGAAGGGGCTGCAGCCGCTGCTCGACGACGGTGTGCTTGACGAAGTCGTGCGACCGCTGAAAAGCGGCAAGGAGGCATCGGTATACGTGGTGCGGTCCGGCAACGAGGTGCTCTGCGCAAAAGTATACAAAGATCTGGCGCAGCGCAGTTTTCAAGCGCGTGTGCAGTATCAGGAAGGGCGCAAGTTTCGCGGCAGCCGCCAGGCGCGCGCGATCGGCAAGGCCACCAAGTTCGGCCGCCGCGAGCAGGAAACCGAATGGAAGAACGCCGAAGTCGATGCGCTGTATCGACTCGCGGCGGCTGGCGTGCGCGTGCCGCGGCCGCGTGGCCATTTCCACGGCGTACTGCTGATGGATTTGGTAACCAACGAGCACGGCGAACCCGCGCCACGCCTGGGCGAGATCGACATGACGGAGGAACAGGCGCGCACCCATCATGCTGCGCTTGTTCGCGACGTGGTGCGCATGTTGTGCCAGGGTTTGATTCACGGCGACTTGTCCGAATACAACGTACTCGTTGCGCAGGATGGTCCAGTAATCATCGATTTGCCTCAGGTAGTCAACGCCGCCGGCAACAATGCTGCGCGCGCGATGTTGTTGCGCGACGTGCACAATCTGCGCGACACGCTCGGCTTCTTTGCACCGGAATTGCGTGACACGCATTTCGGTGAGGAAATGTGGGCGCTGTTCGAGAAGGACGAACTGCGTGCCGATAGCGTGTTGAGCGGGAACTTCGTGTTCGATCAACGCGCCGCCGACGTGCATGGCGTCATGGCCTCGATCGAGGAAGCGCGCAAAGAAGCGATGATCCGACAGCAAGGCCGCGAAGAAGCCGCACTGCGCGATTGACGGCTTGCTGCGCGATCCCGATGCGCGTGGGAAAACGCGCCTACACTACAACCGTGCGATCATTTGTCGTGGCTGATTTCTCATCTCTGGCGCTTGCTCCAACGCTGCAGCATGCCGTCGACACGTTGGGCTACACACAGCTGACGCCCGTGCAAGAACAGGCGCTGCCGGTGTTGCTGCACGGTCGCGATGCAATCGTGCAAGCCCCCACCGGCAGCGGCAAGACGGTTGCGTTCGGACTTGCCGTTTTGCAGCGGCTCGATCCGGCCTTCGTCAAGCCGCAAGCGCTGGTGCTGTGCCCGACGCGTGAACTTGCCGATCAAGTCGCCAAGGAAATCCGCCGCCTCGCGATCGGCATGGCGAATCTGAAGGTGCTGATTCTTACCGGCGGCATTGCGCTCGGTCCGCAGCTGGCTTCGCTGCGCAAGGATTCGCACGTCGTCGTGGGCACGCCGGGCCGCATTCAGGAAATGCTGCGCAAGAACGCCCTGAATCTGAGCAAGCTGCGCACATTGGTACTCGACGAAGCGGACCGTATGCTCGATATGGGCTTCGAGGAGGCGATCCGCGAGATCATCGGCAAGACGCCGCCAACACGGCAAAGCCTGTTGTTTTCAGCCACCTATCCGGATCCGATTCGCGCGATGGCACGCGCCACGCTGCGTGATCCGATTGAGATCACCATTGCCGCTCACGCCGAACAGCCGGTGATCGAGCAGCTGTTCTTCGAGACCGAGTTTGAACGCAAGCCCGCGTCGCTCGCTGCATTGCTGCTGCAGCGCAAGCCCGAATCGAGCGTGGTGTTCTGCAACACACGACGCGATACCGAGGCGTTGGTCGAGGCTCTGGCCGGCTTCGGCATTTCCGCACTGGCGTTGCACGGCGATATCGATCAGCGTGATCGCGACGAAGTGCTGCTTCGTTTCGCGAATCGCTCCTGTCGCGTGCTGGTTGCGAGCGACGTCGCCGCGCGTGGACTCGACATCAAAGAACTTGCCGCGGTGATCAATTACGAATTGCCGAGCGACCCGGATATGTACCTGCATCGCATCGGCCGCACCGCGCGTGCTGGTCACACCGGTATCGCCATCAGTCTGGCGACGGCGCGCGAAATGCCGCGCGCGCTGGTGCTGGAAAAGCAGCTTGGCGTGACATTGCGCTGGCAGCAACTGCCGCCGTTCGCAACCGACAAGCAGGATGGATTACTCGCCGCGATGGCCACGCTGCGCATCGATGGCGGCCGCAGCGACAAGATGCGGCCCGGCGATATTCTCGGCGCGTTGACCGGCGACGCGGGATTGCCCGCCGATGCGATCGGCAAGATCGACGTATACGCGACGCGTTCCTACGTCGCCATCCGACGCGCGCTCGCCGACAAGGCCTTGCAGCGTCTGCGCGCCGGCAAGATCAAGGGCCGCAGCTTTCGCGTCGCGCGCGTGTGAAGCGCGAAGCGGCAAGCGCGGATTGCACGACCTCCTTTGCCTACATTCCCTGGCGCAAATCAAACCCGAGAGGCTCTGCGGAAGCTCGTGATGAGAGCACGTGCCCACCGTTTGGACACAAAAAAACCCGCGTCGAGGCGGGTTTCATTGTCTGCAAATGGCTGATTTGCAGTGAATGGGTGGTGGCTAGAGGCGGGATCGAACCGCCGACCTCAGCATTATGAGTGCCGCGCTCTAACCGTCTGAGCTACCTAGCCGAAGGGGGCG
>DATIOA010000135.1:0-2624 GCA_035473575.1 Rudaea sp.
CGGCGGCTGGCCGCTGACGGTTTTCCTGACGCCCGACGACCATCTGCCGTTCTACGCCGGCACGTATTTTCCGAAAGAACCGCGCTACGGCATGCCGCCGTTCACGCAGGTGCTGCGAGAAGTGCGGCGTTGGTGGGATGAGCGCCGCGACGAGGTGCGCAAGCAAAACTCCGCACTGGCGGAATTTCTCGCCGATCAGGGCCGCGGCGAATCCACGCAGGATACGCTGGACGATGCACCGATCCACGCGGCGCTGGAACAAATCGAATCGGCATTCGATCCGGAATTCGGCGGGCATCGCGGCGCACCGAAATTTCCGCACTGCTCGGAAATGGAATTACTGCTGGATGTGTCGGACAAAGCCGAGCCACCCTCACCCCAACCCTCTCCCGCCAGCGGGAGAGGGGGAAAATCCATGGTCGAATTCACCCTCGCGCGTATGGCCGCTGGCGGCATCCACGACCAGCTCGGCGGCGGTCTCGCGCGCTACAGCGTGGACGAGCGCTGGGAAATTCCGCACTTCGAGAAGATGCTGTACGACAACGCGCAGTTGCTGCCGCTGTTTGCGTGCGCCTCGCGCGCAAACACAGACAAGCACGACGCCGCACGCGGCCACGCCGATGTGGCGCATGGCATCATCGCCTGGTTGCTGCGCGAGATGACCGCGCCATCCGGCGGATTTTACGCGGCGCTGGATGCCGATTCCGAACACGAGGAAGGCAAGTTCTACGTCTGGCAGCGCGACAAAGTCCGCACTCTGCTCGACGACGACGAATTCGCCGTCGCCGAACGCCACTACGGATTCGACCGCCCGCCGAATTTCGAGGGCACCGCGTGGAATCCGATTGTCGCCATGCCGCTTGCAGATGTGGCGCGTTCGCTCGGCATCGCGCCGGATGAAACCCAAGCGCACCTCGCGCGGGCGCGCGCGAAACTTTTTGCAGCCCGTGCGCAACGCGTGCGCCCCGGACTCGACGACAAGGTTCTGACTTCGTGGAACGCGCTCATGATCGGCGGTATCGCGCACACGGTTCGTGCCCTGGACGCACCGCCGCTGCTCGGCCTGGCCGAGAACGCACTGGACAGTTTGTACGCACATGCCTGGCGCGACGGACGCCTGTACGCCAAGCCCGGCGCCGATGCAGCGCGCTTTCCCGGTTATCTCGACGATCACGCATTGCTGCTCGACGCGCTGCTCGAAATGTTGCAATGCCGCTGGTCCGAACGCGACATCGCCTGGGCCATCGTGCTCGCGGAAAGTTTGCTCGAACGCTTCGAGGATCGCGAACGTGGCGGATTTTTCTTCACCGCACACGATCACGAGAAGTTGATCCAGCGGTCCAGGCCGTTCACCGACGAGGCCCTGCCCTCCGGCAACGGCGTCGCCGCACGTGCGCTGCTGCGCCTCGGTCACTTGCTCGGCGAGACGCGCTACTTCGATGCCGCCGAACGCACGCTGCGTGCCGCATTTTCCACAATGCAGCAAATGCCTGTCGCATGCTGTGCGCTGCTGCGCGCGCTCAACGATTTTTTGCATCCGCGCACGCATGTTGTGATGCGCTTCGACGGTGCAGTGGAGGAATCGGCGTGGCGGGCGGCGCTGGTCAAAGCGGATTCGCGCCGCGTCGATGCATATTTCATCCCGCGCGACGCCGGCAAGCTGCCCGGCATTCTCGCTGCGCAGAAATACGCTACGGGCGGACTCGCCTGGGTTTGCCGCGGCACGCAGTGTGAAGCGCCGACCCGGACACCCGCACAACTGCAATCGCACATGGCAAGTAACTAAAGAACGACTGGCCGATCCGGCAACTCGTTCGCGCGCGGCTCGCCATCGGCGGGAAAATGGCGCGCGAGAATATCGCCGACTGCACGCACGCCTTCGATCGCGCCGTGCTCGAACTCGCCGGCGGCGAAGCGTTGCTGCATCCGTGCGCAAATGGATTTCCATTCGGCCTCGTCGACCTTGGCCGCGATGCCGCGGTCGGCGAGAATCTCGATGGCGCGGTCGGCGAGCAGCACGTAGATCAGTACGCCGGAATTGTGGTGCGTGTCCCACACGCGCAAATGCGCGAACACTTCGTGTGCGCGCTCGCGCGCGCTGCGCCCGCGTACGAGATCGCGCAGCGGCAGCGCGCCTTCGACGGCGAACATCACCTGGCCGGAATGCCTGCGTTCGCCATCGGCAAGGGCTTTTTGGATGGCGTCGAGAACGGATGCGGAAAATCGCCGGCGCGCGCTGCCTTCGGCGACCAAATGGCGAAGTGTGCGCATCACGCCCATGTCACCAGCTCCCCGAGGCGCCACCGCCGGAAAAGCCTCCGGACGAGCCGCCGCTGAATCCACCGCCGAATCCGCCGCCGCCGGCAAAACCGCCGCCGCTGCCACCGAGCCAGCCGAGCAGCAGCCCGAGCACGCCCGCACCGATGGCGAACGCGGCGGTGCCGGTAATCAGCCACGCCACGCCGCCGCAAACCGCGCCGATCAACCCGGCGCGCGGCGCGGACGGCAATCGTCCAAGAAACGCGCGCAACCACAGCGCGGCAAAGATGAGCGGGAACAGGAAATTGAACGCATCGCCCGGGGACTGGCCGTGCCGGCTGTCCGTGAGCGGCGGCGGCAATGGC
>DATIOA010000136.1:0-2347 GCA_035473575.1 Rudaea sp.
CGAAGGTATCTAAGCCGCCACCGAAGATTCGGGTCACGCCAAGGGCGGTCAGACGTTGACGCGCCAACACGTAAAGATCGCACCGCCAATGGCCGGGGCGTGTCGGCGTGAATGCGGCCTGCGCATCGGCGTGATGGCGCAGGAATGCATCGCGCACCTCGGCCCCGACTTCATACGACGCCGGACCGATCGCCGGACCCAGCCACGCCAGCAGTTTTTCCGGAGCCGCCGTCATGCGCCGCACGCAGGCCTCGATGACCCCGCCGGACAATCCGCGCCAGCCGGCGTGGATCGCGGCGACCTCGCTGTCGTCATCCGCGCACAGCAGGATCGGCAGGCAGTCAGCAGTCTGGATCGCAAGCACCACGCCGGGAGTTGCGGTGAAGGCAGCATCGGCCTGCGGCTCACCATCCGGAATCTCTTCGGTCATGCGCAACACGCGATCGCCGTGCACCTGCTGCAGCCAGCGTGGCGCGGAAGGCAGCGCGAACGCGCGCTCGAGCAGGGCGCGATTGGCGTAAACGGTGGATTCGTCCTCCCCACTGCGCAGGCCGAGGTTGAAGGCGTCGTAGGGCGGCGGCGAGTTGCCGGGCAGCCGGCGCGTGGTGGTCAACGCATGCACGCGCGACGGTGCTGGCCAATCGGGCACCACGATCATTGACGCAAGCCGCGCCTCAGGCATGGGCCCGCGTATCTTCGCGCAGCGCCGCGATCAGCACCTGCATGTCGTCCGGCAATTCCGCTTCGACGCGGATCGCGCGGCCGTCGGCCGGATGGGCGAATTCCAGGGTCTGCGCGTGCAGGGCCTGGCGCCGGAATCCGCGCATCGCATCGGTCAGCTCCGGTGTCGCGCCCTTGGGCAACTTGAGCCCAGTGCCATACACCGGATCGCCGACCAGCGCATGGCGCACATGCGCCATGTGCACGCGAATCTGGTGGGTGCGCCCGGTTTCCAGGCGGCATTCGATGAGCGTATGCGCGCGGAAACGTTCGCGCACCCGGTAGTGTGTGACCGCGGGCTTGCCAGCGGGTTCCTCGACGATGGCCTGTTTCAGCCGATCGCGCGGATGGCGCCCGATCGGCGCGTCCACCGTGCCGCCGGCGATCATCGACCCGTACACGACCGCGACGTACTGGCGGTGCATGGCGCGCGCTTGAAGCTGCTCGACCAAGGCCGTGTGCGCACGCAGGGAACGCGCGACGACCATCACGCCGGAAGTGTCCTTGTCCAGCCGATGCACGATGCCAGCGCGTGGAATCTTCGCCAGTTCAGCATCGTGGTGCAGCAACGCGTTCTGCAAGGTTCCCGCCGGCTGGCCAGCGCCGGGGTGCACGGTCAGGCCCGCCGGCTTGTTGACGACGATGACGTCGGCATCCTCGTAACGGACGTCGATCGCGATCGCTTCGGGCGCCAGCGCCACTTCGGGGGCGAGTTCCGCACGCAGGATCACCTCTTCGCCGCCGCGCACGATCTGGCGCGGCACGGCGGCCGCGCCATCCACGCGCACGTCGCCGGACTTGATCCACGCGGTCAGCCGCGAGCGCGAAAATTCCGGGAACAGCTCGGCCAGGGCCTGGTCCAGGCGGCGGCCGGCGGCCTCGGGCGGCAGGTGGGCGCGGCGCGTTTCGGGGTCTTGATCCATGCTGAATGCCGTATCCGGTTTTTCAATCTTCTAACGCTTATCCGGTATTATCGCGGTTTACCCTTGCGAAAGCGTACCTCCCCCATGCGACTTGCACTCCTTTCCAGGCTTGGCGTGATCCTGTTCGCCGTCCTTCTCGGCGCCTGCCACCGCGGCGAACAGAAAAAAGATGCCGCCGAATACCTGCCGGTGGAACAGATGTATGCGATCGCCAAGCAGGCGCTCGAGGACGGCAACCTGTCCAAGGCGATCCAGTACGACCAGCGCCTGATCGCGCGCTTCCCGTTCGGCCCCTACACCGAACAGGCGACGCTGGATCTGGCCTATGCCCAGTACAAGGCCGACAAGCGCGAAGACGCGTATTCCACGATCAACCGCTTCATCAAGACCTATCCGGCGCAGAAGCACGTCGACTACGCCTATTACCTGCGCGGGGTGATCAATTTCGACCGCGACCGCGGTTTCCTCGATCGCTACGCCAACCAGGACATGACCAAGCGCGACCAGGCCAACACCTTGCAGTCGTTCGAGGATTTCAACGACCTGCTCACGCGCTTTCCGGACAGCCGCTACTCCGACGACGCGCGCCAGCGCATGGTCTACCTGCGCGACAACCTCGCCCACGGCCAGCTCAACGTCGCGCAGTTCTACCTGCGCGAAGGCGCCTACGTGGCCGCCGCGAACCGGGCCAAGGACATCATCGA
>DATIOA010000137.1:0-3645 GCA_035473575.1 Rudaea sp.
CTGACGCGCGCCGCGAAACCTGCGACCATTGCGCACCGCCGCGGCGCTTGGGGGATTCACATGACTGGAAACGACACGGCGATCCGCCGCGAAGTCGGCGCGTTCGCGCTGATGCTGATGGGACTGGGTTCGATCATAGGCTCGGGCTGGCTGTTCGGCGCGTGGCGCGCGGCGGGGCTGGCCGGGCCGGGCGCGATCTGGGCATGGATCATCGGCGCGCTGATCATCAGCGCGATCGCCCTGACCTACGCGGAACTCGGCGCGATGTTCCCCGAATCCGGCGGCATGGTGCGCTACGGCCAGTATTCGCACGGCTCGCTGGTCGGCTTCATCGCGGCATGGGCAAACTGGATCGCGATCGTCTCCGTGATTCCCGTCGAAGCCGAAGCCTCGGTGCAGTACATGGCCTCATGGCCGTGGGCGTGGACGCAAGCGCTGTACGTGCCCGCACCGGGCGGCCGCGGTGAACTGACGCCGCCCGGATTGACCATCGCCGCCGCGCTGGTAGTTGTATACTTTTTGCTGAATTTCTGGAGCGTGAAGGTGTTCGCGCGCTCCAACACCGCCATCACGATCTTCAAGCTCGTGGTGCCCGCGCTGACCGGACTCGCGCTGATCGCGAGCGGATTCCACACCGAAAATTTCTCCGTCGGCATTCACAGTGGTCCGCACACGACGGATTGGGCCGCGGTCCTCACGGCAGTGGCCATCGCCGGCATCGTGTTCAGCTACAACGGTTTCCAGAGCCCGGTGAACATGGCCGGCGAGGCGCGCAATCCCGGGCGCAGCGTGCCATTGGCAATTCTCGGCGCCATCGGATTGGCCACCATCGTCTACGTGTTGCTGCAAGTCGCCTATATCGGCGCAGTGCCACCAGACATGCTCGCGCAGTACGGCTGGCACGGCATCGACTTCCGCTCGCCGTTCGCGCAACTGGCGCTGATCGTGAACCTGCAATGGCTGGCGATTCTGCTGTACGCGGACGCCTTCATCAGCCCGAGCGGCACCGGCATGACCTACACCGCGACCTGCGCGCGCATGCTCTACGCGATGCAGAAGAACGGCAGCATGCCGGCGACCTTCGGCACCGTGCATCCGCGTTGGGGCGTGCCGCGCGCGGCGATGTGGTTCGACCTTGCCGTCGGCTTCGTGTTCCTGTTCTTCTTCCGCGGCTGGGGCACGCTCGCGGCGGTGATTTCCGGCGCCACCATCATCTCTTACCTGACCGGGCCGGTCAGCGCGGCGGTGTTGCGCCGCACCGCTCCGGAACTGCATCGACCGCTGCGCCTGCCGGCATTGAGCGTGCTGTCGTGCCTGGCCTTCGTGTTCTCCACCGAACTCATGTACTGGGCGACCTGGCCGCTGTGCGGGCAGATCGTCCTGCTCGTCGTCATCGGCCTGCCGATTTATTTTTATTACCAGGCACGCGGTCGCTGGCAGGATTTTCGACGCCAGCTCGACGGCGCGTGGTGGCTGATCGCCTATCTGCCGGCGATCTCGGCACTGTCCTACGTCGGCAGCACGAAGTTCGGCGGACTCGGCTGGATGCCCTACGGCTGGGACCTCGTGATCGTTGGCCTGTTCGGCTTCGTGTTCTATTTCTGGGGACTGGCCAGCGGTTGGCGCACGCCGGATGTGGAAGCGGTGCGGCATTCCGCTGGCTGATTTTCAGGCGCCGATAACAGCCGCGGGAGTCTAATCGCGCCAACGTCCCGATTTGCGGGGTGAGTATGTCGCGTGCATTGTTCGCGGCGCTTGCCGTTGCTTTCGGAATTGCCGGTGCGCACGTGGCGCTCGCGGCACCGAGCGACGACTGGAACGCGCCGTACCTTTTGGCAAGCGCTGCGCCAGAGCCGGCACAGGTCGAAACTGGCTACCCACGGCCGGAAAGTCCGCTGTCGTTCGATTACCTCAAGCTGGTCTGGTCCGATGCGGTGGAAACCGCCACCGAGCCCGCGCGCTGGGACCGCGACGACTGGCGCAAGGCGGCACTGGTCGGCGGCGGATTGATCTTCAGCATGGCCGTACTCGACAAACCTGTTCGCGACGCGGCGCAGCGCAACCGGTCCAAGTCCGCCGACCGCTTCTTCACCAATATCCAGAAATTCGGCACCAAACAGTATGGCTTGCCGGTCCTGCTCGGCTTCTACGGCTACGGCGCGCTCGCCGACGACAACGAAGCCAAAGCCGTCGCGCTGGACGGATTCTCAGCCAGCGTGATCAGTGCGCTGGTGACCTCCTCGATCAAGGGCGTGGTCGGCCGCGCGCGGCCGTACACCGGCCTCGGGCCGCACCATTTCTCGCCGCTGCAGGGCGATTATTCGTTTCCGTCAGGCCATGCCACCGGCGCATTCGCGTTCGCTTCCGTCATTGCCACGCACTACGACTCGGCGTGGGTCGACGTGACCGCTTACGGAATCGCCGGCCTCGTGGGCGTCGCACGCATCGAGCAGGATGCGCATTGGACTTCGGACGTGGTCGCCGGCGCGCTGATCGGCGGCCTGATCGGCCATCATCTCGTGGCTTTCAACCGCCGCCTGCGCGAACGGAATTCCGCGTTCGCGCCAACGCTGAGCACGGACGGCCAGCAATTGCTGCTGACCTGGCAGTTCTAGCGGGCGAGGAGTTTCCTCCGGCTTTCCCTCGGCCTTAACGCGACAGCAACAATGGCAGGTTTACTGTTGCACTCCCACAACGCAAGGAGAAACGGCATGAACACAGGCAAATTGTTGTGTACGTTGATCGGCGCTGCGGCCTGCGCAACGGCCTCTGCCGGCGGACTAGGCGATCTCGCGGGTGGCGCCGATCTGTCCTCGCTGGCGTCCGGCAATGCCGGCAATGCCGCGGGCGTGATCGAATATTGCGTCAAGAATAATTACCTCGGCGGCGACGCCGCTTCGTCCATGAAAGACAAACTCATGGGCAAGGCCGGTCTGGGCGGCGAAAACAAGGATCCAGGTTTCGCGGACGGCGCGAACGGCATGGTGCAGACCAGCGACGGCAAGAGCGTCGACCTCGCCAAACTCGGCGGTGGCGCGGGCGGCATGGCCGGCGTCGGCGACATGAAATCCAAGCTTACGAAAAAGGCCTGCGGCGCCGTGCTCGATCACGCCAAGTCGCTACTGTAATCCGCCGACCCAGGGTCCTCGAACAAAGGCCGCCACGCGCGGCCTTTGTTTTCAGTTTCCGCAGAACTTCATCGCGGCTGCCACATCGAACGGCCAGTTCAGCTCGCGTGCGGAATCTTCGTCGCGCAGCACCGGCACGCGCTCGCCGTAGCGCGCTTCCAGTTCGGCATGGTCGTCGATGAATACGCTGGAAAATTCCGGCACACGCGCGTGCGCGAGCATGTCGAGCGCTAGATCGCACAGGTGGCAGTCGTCGCGTTGGTAGAGAGTCAGTCGCATCGGAAAGCGTAGAATACCGGCGCAAACACGCAAGGAACACATCGTGGCCGTCAGCACATTCGATTTATTCAAAATCGGCATCGGTCCGTCCTCATCGCACACGGTCGGGCCGATGCGGGCGGCGGCGCGATTTGCCACGCGCTGGCTCGAAGAAACCGGCGTCCTTGCGCGCGTGGCGCGCGTGCGCGCGGAACTGTTCGGCTCGCTCGCGCACACCGGCCGCGGCCACGGCACCGAC
>DATIOA010000138.1:0-3185 GCA_035473575.1 Rudaea sp.
GGTTCCCGTGCCAAAACTCGGCGGCGCGGCAAAGCCGAGCGTCGCCGCGCCCGGCAAAGTGGTGTTGAGCAATACCGAAACCGTACTGTCGTTGAGATTGGCCACTATCAAGTCGGGCTTGCCGTCGCCGTTCACATTCGCCGCGATGATGGAATACGGATTCACGCCGGTAGCCAGGATCTGCTGCGCGGCGAAATTCGGTGCCGTCGCGCCGGGTACGGTGGTGTTGAGTAACACCGAAGCGGTGTTGTCGCCGGAGTTCGCCACGACGAGGTCGGGCTTGCCGTCGCCATTCACATCGGCTGCGCTGACGGAATATGGATTGGTTCCCGCCGCAAAGCTGCGCTGCGCGGCGAAACCGAGCGTCGTCGCGCCCGGCGTGGTGGCATTAAGCAGCACCGAAACGGAACTGCCGACTGAGTTTGCCACGACGAGGTCGGGCCTGCCGTCGCCGTTCACATCGACCGCGGTGACGGAATAAGGCTGAACGCCCGTGGCAAAGTTCTGCTGCGTGGCGAAGCTCGGAGTCGCTGCACCGGGTGCGGTAGCGTTGAGCAGTACCGAGACATTACTGTCGCTGAGGTTCGCCACGACGAGGTCTGGTCTGCCGTCGCCGTTCACATCGGCCGCGGTGACGGAATCCGGGTGGCTACCCGCGGCAAAGGGTTGCTGCGTGGCGAAACTCGGCGTCGTCGCGCCCGGCGCGGTCGTGTTGAGCAGTACCGAGACGTCGTCGCCGAGATAGTTGGCCACGACGAGATCGGGCCTGCCGTCGCCGTTCACATCGACCGCAGTGGCGGAATAGGGTTGGCCTCCCGTGGCAAAGATCTGCTGCGTGGCGAAACCGGGAGTCGTCGCGCCCGGCGCGGTGGTGTTGAGCAGCACGGAGACATTGCTGTCGACGTAGTTCGGCACGATCAGGTCGGGCTTGCCGTCGCCATTCACGTCGGCTGCGGTGACGGTACGGGAATTGGTGCCTGTAGCAAAGGATTGTTGCGTGGCGAAACTCGGCGTCGTCGCGCCGGGTGCGGTCGTGTTGAGCAGTACCGAGACACTGCCGCTGAGGTTCGACTCGATCAAGTCGAGCTTGCCGTCGCCGTTCACATCGGCCGCAGTGAAGGAATACGGAGTAGCTCCTGTGCTAAAGAGCTGTTGCGCGGCAAACGTCGGCGTTGGGCCGATGCCCACGGCGCTGTCCAGCATCATCTGAAACTGGCTGCTCGCGGCCGCGCCGGTATTGGCGCTCAAGGTCACCGGAATCAGCGCGCTCGAAGCGCCGGCGGGAATCACGATGCTGGCGCTGGCGGCGGTGTAGTCGGTGCCGGCGAACGCCGTGCCATCGACCGTGTGATAGTTGAGGACCACCTCGTAGGCCAGATCGCCTGTGCGCGTCAGCGGAAACTGCATCGTCACCGGCACATTGCTAGAGCCCTTCGTCGCTGCGGCGGTTGTCAGGTTTGTCGTACCTGCCGGAGCGTACGACGCGACACAGAACCCCAGCGCGCCGAACAACCACGCAAACCACTTGCGCGCGCAAACCCTCGCCGTTCTGCGGAATGACATGAGCGGATTCCCCTGGTACCTGCCGTGACACAGCTTATCTGCATGGCATTCCACGTTCAATCTGCTACCGATTGAATCCGTTGTTGCCGCCTGCAGTGGCTCCTACACTTCCAACCGATCCCCCGGCCTTGCCACCAGCGCATACAGCGCCGGCATCAGGTAGATGCTGATCAAAAGGCGCGTGAGCATGCCGGCGACGATGACCAGCGCGAACGGACGTTGCGAATCGGTGCCGACGCCGCTGGCGAGCGCGGCGGGCAACAGGCCCAGCGCGGCGACCAGGGCCGTCATCATGATCGGGCGCAGGCGCAGGATTGCACCTTCGCGGATCGCCACGTCCAATGCCATGCCGCTGCGGCGCAGTTCGTTGACGTAGGAAATGTAGACCACCGCGGTGAGCACCGACACGCCGAACAACACGATGTAGCCGATCCCGGACGACACCGAGAACGGCGTGCCGGTGAGCCACTGCGCGACGATCGCGCCGGCGGGCGCGGACAACAGCACGCCGAGCACGGTGATGAGCGGAAACTTGACGTTGCCGTAGAGCACGAACAGCAGCAGGAAGATCACGAACAGGGTCACCGGCACGATCACGCTCATCTGCGAACGCGACGCGGTGTATTCCTTGTATTCGCCGCCCCAGTCGAGGCGATAACCCGGCGCCAGGTGCACGCTGCGCGCGACCTGGGCCATCGCGTCTTCCACCGCGCCGGCGAGATCGCGGCCCTCCACCGAAAATTGCACGCCGATGTAGCGCGAATTGTTTTCGCGGTAGATGAACGAGGCGCCATTGGCGATGTCGATGTGCGCGAGTTCCTTGAGCGGAATCTGCGCCCCGCCCGCGGTCGCCACCGGGATATTGCCGATGGCTTGCGGATCGTCGCGATAGGATTTGTCCAGGCGCACCACGAGGTCGAATTGCTTTTCGCCCTGCACGACCTGGGTCGCGACGCTGCCGCCGATCGCGGTCTCGATCAGGCCGTTGACGTCGTCGACATTGAGGCCGTAGCGCGCGAGCTTGGCGCGGTCGAGCTTGATGGCGAGGCTCGGCTGGCCGAGTTCGTGGACCAGGGTCACGTCGCCGATGCCGCGCACATGTTCCAGCACCTGCTTGATCGCCTTGCCCTTGTCCTGCAGGGTGTGCAGGTCGGCGCCGAAGATCTTCACCGCGAGCGCGCTCTTCAGGCCCGTTTCGGCTTCGTCCACGGCGTCTTCGGCAGGCTGCGTGTAGTTGAACTGGATGCCGGGAAATGCTTGCAGCTGCTTGTCGATGGCGGCGATCAGGTCGGCCTTGTCGCGGTATTTTCCATTCCACTGCGAATACGGCTTGAGGCCGACGAAGAACTCGTCGTTGAAGAATCCGGTCGAGTCGGTGCCGTCGTCCGGGCGCCCGAGTTCCGAGCTCACCGTGGTCACGACCGGGAACGAGCGCAGGATCGCGCGGATCTGCGGCGATATCTTCGAGGCTTCCTCGTAGGAGATCGTGTACGGCATGGTCGCGCGCACCCACAGCGCGCCCTCGTCGAGCTTGGGCATGAACTCCGCGCCGATGGACGGTACCAGCAGCAGCGCCAGCGCGAGGATCGCGCCCGATGCCAGCGTGGTCGCGCGCGGCCTCG
>DATIOA010000139.1:0-5773 GCA_035473575.1 Rudaea sp.
CCTGCGGTGCGTACAGACGCACGAGGCCGACGTAATTGGCGGCGACGTAATGCCGCGACAGGACAACAGCACTCAACGACTTGCCATGTTCGCGCAGCCAGGCGACCGGATCGGATACGAGCGGGTGATACAGCGCCTGCACGCCGAGCGCCTGCAGCGCCTGCGTGTATTTGCCGGCATGCGCGCGGTTGTCGGGCAAAAAGCTCACCGCGTAACCGGCCTCGCGCAACAGGCGCATGACATTGAACATGCGCAGCGAACCCGAATCCTGATCCGGCGTTGGCGTGTAGGCATCCACGATCAGCGTATGGCCGCGCGCGCGGAAATTCGCCGCGGCTTGGGCATCCTTCACGTCATGGATTGGCGCCGGCTGGCGCGCGAGTTCATTTTTCCACTTTTCCAGGAATTTCTCGCGGTTGATCGTCTGGAAACGCTTCATGCCGCTGCCGGTGTCGGTGCCGGCGGTGATGCCCTCGAAATGCACGACGACGGCGCGTGGCTCGTAGAACACTTTCTTGCCTGCCGCACGTACGGCGAAGGCGAGATCGGTGTCCTCGTAGTAGGCCGGCGCGTAGCGCGTGTCGAAGCCGCCGAGTTCGCGGAAAAATTCACGACGCAGCATGATCGCCGCACCGGAGCAATAGTCGGCCTCGCGCCGGAATTCGTAACGCGGGTCGGCGGGATCGTCGAAGCGACCGTAATTCCAGCCCGAACCGTCGGCGAACACGATACCGCCGGCTTCCTGCAGGCGGCCGTCGGGATACACGAGTTTGGCGCCGGCCAATCCGGCCTCGGGTTCTTCCTCGAACACGCGCAACAGCGCGTCGAGCCAGCCGTCCTCGACCACGGTGTCGTTGTTGAGGAAGGCGAGAAATTCGCCGCGTGCGGCGGCGGCGCCGGCGTTGCAGGAACCGACGAAGCCCATGTTCCGTGCATTGCGCAGGACGCGGATTCCGTCGACTTGGGCTAGGCGCTCGGCGGTCGCATCGCTCGATGCGTCGTCGACCACGATCGTCTCGAACGCCGCCGCACCGGGATGCGCAGCGAGCGAACGCAGGCAGGCCACGGTGTAGTCGATCTTGTTGTGGACCGGAATCACGATCGACACGCGCGGTGTCGTGCTCGCCGGCACGGCGAACGGACTGAACTCGCTCGTCGGCGCGGCCACGATACGCGCGTTCGCTGGCGGCGCGTTGCGGCGGAATTCGTCGGCGGCGCGGCGCATCGTTCCGGCAATGCCGCGGCTGGCCAGGCTGCCACGGGTGCGGTGCATGATCGCGCGCAGGCGGCTCGCGGCGAAACCGATGCGCACGCGCAACCCGCGCAGCTTGCGCCGGGCGAAGCGCAAGGGTTTGGTAATGCGCCAGGAAAGGCTGCGCAGGATCTGCTCGCGTTCGCTGCGCAGCGCATCGCGTTCACGGCTTGCCACCTGCAAATCGCGATCGAGCGCAAGCGCCCACGCGCTGCGTTCCTCCAACTCGCCCCGCAGATTGCGCAGCGCAGCAGCATTGCGCTTGAGTTGCGCATCCAATCCGAACGCCCATTCCGCGCGATGTTCGAGTTCGCGCTGCTGGTCCGCGATCCCTTGCTCAAGCGCGGCGATTTCGCGCGATGCGTCGCCGACCAGGCCCGCGTGTTGCTGCGCAGCGATGCGATCCGGTCCGGCAACATCGAGAAGGTCCATCGCTCTCGATCGCGGCACGAGCGGCAACAGGTCGCGATAGTCCGCCGCCATGTCCGCGAGCGTGCGCAGCGGCTGCTGCATCAGCGTGCCGCGCACGCGCGCGAGCCGCGCGGGATCCGCACGCAGCGAATCGATCGCCGCGGCAATGGCGGCGGCATCCGGCGCCACGAGGAATCCGTCGACGCCGTCGGCTATGCGTTCGCCGAGTGCGCCGAGGCGCGTGGCGAGCACCGGAATGCCGAAGCTGCGCAGTTCCGACAGCGTGTAGCTGAAGGTCTCGGCGAAATCGGGAAGGATCAGTGCGCAGTCCGGCGCGACGCGCGCGAGCAGCGCCGGCAGTTCCGCAGCCTTGTAATTGATCAGGATGTGGACATTGGCCCGGCCGAAGAATTCGCGCACCTCGGGTCCCGCGCCGATCAGGAACAATTCGGCATCGTGCAGACGCGGCAGCAATTTGCGCAGCAAGTGCGAAGCCTTGCCGCGGCGCACGCGGCCAAGAATCACCAGGCGCAATTTTTCGCGCTTCGGCGGCGCGGGCAGCGGCAGTTTCGCCGCGTCCGGCCACGGCACGATGCCATGTGCGATCGCGTGCTGCGGCAGCACCGCCAGGCGCGGCTGCAGCTTAAGGAATATTTCCACGGCCGAGCGGCTCGGCGCAACCAGCGTTGCCTTCGCGGCAAGCGCCGCGTCGGCCAGTGCCTCGCGCAACGCCAGCCACCAATCTGGATCGCGCTCGGCGAACTCGAATCCGGCATCCGCGGCGGCGAGGTCGGCGCGCAATTGTGCGGCGTTGAACGTGACTTTGGCATCGTCCAGATTGCGATGCAGCAGCGGCCACAGCGGATAAAAATCATGGATGAAATACGTGGTCGGCAAGCCGGTGCGCAAGGCATCCAGGCTGTGCCCGATCAGGGACGACACGATCACGGCATTCACGTTGAAATCGCGCAGCACGCCGGCGAGGAATTCGCGGTAGCCACGATGCGCGAGCGCGGTGCTGGCGATGGCATCGGACAACGTCGTTGCGCGCAGCGGTGGCGTGGCGAGCGTCGCGTCGCGCAGTTCCAGCACTTCGCCGTAACGGCGGCGGTCGAAGTTGCCGCGCGCCATGAACACCAGGTGATGGCGTTCGCGGTCGACGCTGGCGATGTCGCGCACGAAGCGTTCGGCCCCGCCGCCCCAGCCGTGCAGCACGTGCAGGACGACGGGTTTCGCGTCGAGGCCCGGGTACGCCGCTTCGACAGGCGAGTTGGCAAGTGCGGCGTGCAGCGCCTCGCGCAATTCGCCCAGTGGCGATGGCGGTGGGGCGTCTTCGCCGGGGACCGGCGGATTCGAGCCACGCAAGTCTCGCGCCGGGTCGGCAACGTACAGGTGGTCCAGCAAAATTCCGCGTAATGGCGCAGCCGACGGCGGCAAAGTATACGAGTGGATTTTGTCGACATCGACGCCACGCAGCACTGTGCCGTTCCACGCGCTCAGCAGCGGCGAAAAGTTTGTCCAGTCGATCGCGTCGTGCCTGCCGTGCGCCCAGCACAGCGCGTCGATGCGCCGCGGATCGGCGTCGCTGCGCATGCCTGCAGGCAGCGGTGCGGCCGCGGAATCGGCGTTGTCCAGCGGCGAGGCGACGAGGACGTCGGCCAATTCCAGTGCCGGCTGCAGGCGCTCGAGCCAGAATGGCGGCAGTGCGACGCCGCTACGCAGCAGGACGAGGTCTTCGCCGGGGAATCGCCTCGCGGCGGCGCGCAACGCGGCAGCCGCGTCGACTTCGACGAAGGCCTGCGCCTGCGCATTCGCGGGCAGCGCGGCCGCGAGCGCGCGCTGCCACTCCGGCGCCGGTGTGGCGCCGAAGATGCACACGCGCACCGGTCGGAGGTTCTCCACGGTCGGCAAGTATCAGTGCGGCGCGCCAAACGCCGGCATCTGCATTTCGTTGTAGCCGGCGGGGATGGCGAAGTCGCCGGCGGGAGCCGTGGCGCTCGACAATTGCTTCAACTCGGAAATTGCGGCTACCTTGCCGTCGTCGTAACGCGTGATCCGCACCGGAAATTTTCCGGCAGGCATTGCAACGATGCCCGTGTGCACCATGCCGGCGCTGGCCTTGGATGCCATCGCCCGCATCTGCTCGAAGGCCCGGTGCAGGGCGGCTTCGTCGGCGCCGGATATGCCCGCCGCGGTGGCGCTGGCCAAGCAGGCATCGCCATTGTGTTGGCTGTTATAGGTCATCGCGTAGACCTCACAAGACAGTCCGCCGACCTCACCAGTCTGGCCGGTCGACGCATAACTCAGGTTGTTGCTGCCATGTGCGGCCATGCGCTGCTTCATCATTTCCCGCATCTGCGGCGGAACGTTGGCCAGCATCGCGTTCATCGATTCCGCCATCTTGCCCAAGTCCATGTATTCGCGCTTGTCGTTCATCAGCACGATGAAGCTGTCTTTGCCGGTGTCGACGAGCATGCTGACCTTGCCGGAATCCATGCGCAGGTGCGTGCCGGACAATTCGAAGCGCGTCATCGCATAATCCCCGTCACCTTTGACAGTGGCGAATTCGGCGCGGAAATCGGCATGGACGGACGCAGACAACGCGCAGCCGAACAAGGCGATGCACAACGCTATGCACTGGCGCATGAATCTCTCCAAAACTGGCGGCGAAAAACCGCCCGCGGATTATCGCGGAAGCGGCCTGTCCTGTCACCGAATCGGGTAAACTTGCACGACGTATTCCGCCTTTGCTGCCCGTCTTGTCCGCCTATCGTTTTCTTTCGCGCCCCTGGATTCCGCTGGCCGGTCTGAGCGCCGTGCTGGCGGCGTGTTCGCACCCGCCGGTCAAGGCGCCGGCGCCCGATACCGCCGGTGCGGTCGCGGCGATCCGCGCGCTCGGGGCGCATTACGAATCCAGCGTGCAGGTGCATGCCGTGCGCGATCCGGCCGTGAATGGATTCCTCGACGCGGCGCATGCGCAGGAAGCGAAGGGACAGTTCCACGCCGCGCAGGCCGACGCGGACAAGGCGCTCAAGATCGCGCCGCGCGCCCCGGAAATCCTGCAATACGCCGCAGAACTCGCCATCGAATCCGGAGACTGGAAGCGTGCTGGGGAGTTGGCGCGGCAGTCCTGGGATCTGGGGTCCAAGGTCGGCGGACTCTGCGCACGAAATCTGGAAACGCAGGCGCGTGCGCTCGTCGTGCAGGGCGATGATGCTGCAGCGGCGCAGGCGCGCGCAAAAATCGAAGCCTGCCGCGTGCCGCCGGTGACGCGGTTCTGAGCATGCGCATCGCCAGTGCGCGCGAACTGCTCGGGGCGGATGGCCCGTTCGCGGCGGAAGTCTCCGGGTTCGTGCCGCGCGACTGCCAGCAGGACATGGCCGAAGCGGTCGAGGAAGCCATCGCCGAACGCCAGACGCTGGTCGTCGAGGCGGGCACCGGCACCGGGAAGACCTTCGCGTATCTGGTGCCGGCGCTGATGTCCGGCAAACGCGTGATCGTTTCCACCGGCACCAAGACCCTGCAGGACCAATTGTTCCACCGCGACCTGCCGCGCGTGCGCGCGGTGCTCGGCGCGCGCCTGAAGACGAGTCTGCTCAAGGGCCGCGCGAATTACCTGTGCCGTTATCGCCTCGACCAGACCCTGAAGGACGGACGCTTCGCCTCGCGCGAGCAGGCCGGGCAGGTGCAGGCGATCCGCACCTGGGGCGAGCGCACGGCGAGCGGCGACCGCGGCGAGTTTTCCGACGTGCCGGAAGACTCGCCGCTTTGGTCGCGCGTGACCTCGACCGCGGAAAACTGCCTCGGCGCGGAATGCCCGCTGTACGCGGATTGCTTCGTGGTCAAGGCGCGGCGCGCGGCGCAGGAAGCCGATCTCGTCGTCGTCAACCACCATCTGCTGTTCGCCGACCTTGCGATCAAGCAGGAAGGCTTTGGCGAAATCCTGCCGGGCGCGCATGCGTTCGTGCTCGACGAGGCGCACCAGATTCCGGAATTGGCCGGCGTATTCTTTTCCACAAGTATAACTGCGCGCCAGTTGACGGAATTGGCCAGCGACACCTTGGCCGAATGCGCGAGCGTGTCCGGTGCGCTGGCCACTTTGCGCGAACC
>DATIOA010000140.1:0-10729 GCA_035473575.1 Rudaea sp.
GCGCCGCCGGGGCACAGAACACGACGCTGCCGCCGGGCGTGGTCGCCGAACAGAATGGCGCCCAGGTAACCCTGCAGGATATCGACGCCTACGCGGCCAAGATTCCCGAGAAGGATCGCGCCGGGTTCTTCGACAGCCCCAAACGCATCGAAAGCACCATCATGGAACTGCTGTTGAAAAAGCAGCTGGCGGCGCTGGCGCGCGCGGACAAACTCGATCAGGACGCCGGAGTCCAACGCCAAATCCAGCTGGCCACGGAAAACACGCTGGCCGGCGCGCAGCTCGAGCACTACAAGGCGGCGCTCAAGCTGCCGGATTTCGACGAATTGGCGCGCGAGTATTATCTCGCCCACAAGGACGAGTTCATCGCTACCGGCAACGTGCAGGTGAAGCACGTGCTGGTTTCGAACAAGGATCGCAGCGACGACGAGGCCAAGTCGCGCATCGGCGAGGTGGAGGCCAGCGCGCGCGCGCATCCTGACCAGTTCGACGCATTGGTGGAGAAATATTCCGACGATCCGAGCAAGGTCGACAATCACGGGCTGATCGATGATGCCGCCGGCAGCAAGATGGCCGGGCCATTCGGCAAGGCGGCCGTGGCGCTGAAGAAGCCCGGCGACATATCGCCCATCGTCAAGACCGTATTCGGATACCACGTGCTGAAGCTGGTCGCGCACAATCCCGACAAGCAAAAAACCTTCGACGAGATCCGCGCCGGGTTGGTCGCGAAATTGCGCGGCGACTGGATCGACCAGCGCATGGCGCAGTACACGGGCGACCTGCGCGGCAAGCCGCTGCAGGCCAGTCCGGAACTCGTGGCATCGTTGCGCACACGTTTCCTGCCGCCGGGGACGGTCACGCCGCAGGAAGCGCAGGAAGCCGCGGAGAAGTTGGCGGCACAGAAGCAGGCGGCCGAGAAGAAGGCCGAAGAAGCCAAGCATTGACTTCCCCGCGCAAGGTGTCCGTGCAACGCGGACACCTTGACGGCGGACAGCGGCGTGCGGCTCTGCGATAATCCGCAGCCCATTCCGCACGATCCGTCCATCCATGCCCGCGCTGCGACTCGCGCTCCATTTCATCCGCCGCGATTTGCAGAACCGCTACCTCGGCAGTTTCAGCGGCGGGCTGTGGGCGCTGTTGCAGCCGCTCGCGCAACTGGCCGTGTACAGTTTCGTCTTCGTCTACGTGTTCAAGGCGCGCGTGCCGGGTGCCGACGCGCCGGGCTATGTGCCGTTCCTGGCGCTGGCGCTGTGGCCGTGGACGGCGTTCGCCGAGAGCCTGACCCGGGCAACCACCGTGATCGAGGAAAACGCCGCGCTGATCCGCAAGGTCGCGATGCCGCGCGAGGTGCTCGTGTTCGCCTGTGTGAGCGCGAGTTTCCTGGTCCAGGGTGTCGGTTTCCTCGCCATCATCCTCGCGCTGCGCCTGTTCGGCGTGCCGATCGACCTGCTCGCCTTGCCGCTGGCGGCGCTCGGTTACCTGCAATTGTTCGTGCTCGCGCTCGGTTTCGCGTTCCTGTTCGCCGCGATCCAGGTCTTCGTGCGCGATCTTTCCGCCGCACTGCCGCAGTTGTTGATGCTGTGGATGTTCGCCTCGCCGGTGTTCTATGCGCGCGAATCGCTGCCGGAGGCCTATCGGCCGCTGCTCGCCTTCAATCCGTTCACGCATTACCCCGAATTCTTCCGCGGCGCCCTGCTGCACACGCCGGCGCCGGCGCTGGCCAGCGACGCGATCGCCTTGCTCGGTGGCGTGCTGGTGCTGGTCGTCGGCTGGGCGATCTTCCGGCGCCTGAATCCGCACTTCGAGGATTTCCTGTGAACGGCGCCGCGCTGGTCGAAGCCCGCGCTCTGGGCAAATCCTATCCGCTCGTGTTCCGCTCGCGCGACCGCCTGCGTGCATTGTGGCGCCTGCTGCTCGGGCGCGTCGACGCGGATGCGGTCTGCGTGCTGCGCAACGTCGATTTGCGCGTGGAACGCGGCCAGTCGCTGGGGCTGATCGGCGAGAACGGCGCGGGCAAATCGACGTTGCTGAAGCTGCTCACGGGCGTGCTGACGCCCAGCGCGGGCAGTGTCGCGCTGAACGGCCGCGTCGGCGCGCTGCTGGAACTGGGTGCCGGCTTCCACCCGGAATATTCCGGGCGCGACAACATCGCGCTGTCAGCCGCGCTGTACGGCCTTTCCGCCGAAGAAATGCGCGACAAGCTGCCGGACATCGTCGCGTTCGCCGATATCGGCCGCTACATCGACGAGCCGGTCAAGCATTATTCTTCGGGCATGACCGTGCGGCTCGGATTCGCGATCGTCGCCGCGCTCAAGCCCGATTTGCTGATCACCGACGAGGTACTCGCGGTCGGCGACGAGGCATTCCAGAAGAAATGCGTGCGCTGGATGGAAGAATACCTGTCCGGAGGCGGCACGCTGATCCTGGTATCCCACAGCATGTACCACGTGCAGAAGCTGTGTCGGCAAGCGGTCTGGCTCAGGCACGGCGAGGTGGCGGCGAGCGGCGACGTCTACGCCGTTACCCAGGCGTACCTGGCCTACCAGGAGAGCAAGTCCGCGCCGGCGGCGAAGCGTTCGCCAGCGGCCGGCGATCAGGAATTCCGCTTGCTGGAGGTGAGCGTGAATGGCAGTGTCGGCGATGCTCCCGTACAGATCGACATGGGCGGCAGCGTGTGCGTGCGCGCGCGCGTGCATTCGCGCGATGGCCGCGCGCCGGTCGTCGTCGTCGGCATCGTGCGCATGGATGGCACGCCGGTATACGGAGTGAGCAGCGAAATGGACGCCGTGCAACTGCAGCGCAGCAGCGAGAATGTGTACGCGGCCGCGATCGATTTCGCCGATTTGCCGCTGCTGCCGGGAGCCTACGCGGTCAAGGTGCACCCGCTGGACCCCGAAGGCATGCGCCTGTTCGACACGATTGAACGCGCCGTGACGGTGCGGGGCGAGTCGCGCGAATTCGGCATGGTGCGGCTGGCGCACGCCTGGCGTGAATCCACGCATCCGGGATCCGCGACGCCATGAGCGAAAACACACTCGAGTTCACCGGCGAGCGTTTCACGCCCGAATGCGTGCGCGAGATCCGTTACGAGCATTGGGCGCGCTACGCGTTCGCGCTGGAATTGGCGCGCGGCAAACGCGTGCTCGACGCCGCCTGCGGCGAGGGCTACGGCAGCGCCATGCTGGCGGGCGCCGCGGCCAGCGTGCTCGGCGTCGATATTGCCGCGGACGCCATCGCGCATGCGCGCTCGCGCTACGGCGCACGCGCGAACCTGCGCTTCGAACGCGGCGATTGCACGGCGCTGGACGTCGCACCCGGGAGTTTCGACCTGATCGCCTCGTTCGAGACGCTCGAGCATGTCGCCGCGCAGACCGAATTGATCGCCGGATTCGCGCGCGCGCTGGGCGACGACGGCATCCTCGTCGTCTCCTCGCCGGACAAGCGCACCTACAGCGACATCAGCGGGTTCCGCAACGAGTTCCATGTGCGCGAACTCTACCGCGACGAATTGCTGGCCTTGCTGGCGCCGCATTTCCCGCAGGTGCGGCTGTTCGGGCAGAAACTGCTGTTCCAGTCCGCGATCTGGAACCTGGATGCGCCGCCGCGCAGCGTTGCCGCAGTCACGTTGTCCGAATCCGCGCCGACGCCGCAGACTGGCCTGGATTACGCGCCGTTGTATTTCATCGCGGTGTGTTCGCGCCGGCCGCTGCCCGACCTGCCCGACGCGAGCCTGTTCGGCGACCGCGAGGAATCGGTCTACGCGCACTACAATGGCGAGGTGCGCCGCAACATGGCGGCCGGCGGCCGCATCGCCGAACTCGAAGCCGAGGTCGCGCGCCTGCGCGGCGAACTCGAAAAAACCCCGCCGCGACGCTGACCGCGGCAATCACGGAATTCCATGGAAACAAACCTCAACTACCAGATCAACTACCCGGCACAGGGGGCATCGCGGCCGGCGCCGGCAATCGATCCGAACGCGCCGCTGTTCGCTTCCGAAGACGGACTCGTCGCATCGTTGTCCAGCCAGGAATGCATCTTCCAGGTCAAGCGCAGCGGCGAAACGCACGTGATGACGTTCCAGGTGCTGCAGGCGCTGGACCAGTGCCGCGAATTCCGCAGCCTGGACGAACATGCCGCGCGCATCGAGTCGACCATCGCCGGGCTCGCCGGCAAGCGCGACGACATCAAGCGCGTGCTCGACAGCCTGATCCAGCGTGGCCTGCTGGTTTCCGACAGCGTTTTCGTCGAACGCCTGACGAATGCGCCGGCACGCAATCCGGCCGATTTGCGCGGCATATTCATCCGCGCCTGCGATCGTCCGGAACAGTTGGCGCGACTGCTTGCCTCGCTGTCCGACTACGAGCGCCGTCATCGCGCCGGCCGACGTTACATCGTGCTCGACGATTCGTCGTTGCCGGCGCACGCGAACGAACAGCGCGATGCCTTGCGCGAGTTCGCGCGCACGACCGGGTGCAAGGTGCATTACGTCGGGCGCGCCGAAGCGGCCAAGCTCGTTGAGCGCATGAGCAAGGCCGTGCCCACCGCGCGCGACGCCGCGAAGCGTCTGCTGTTGCGCGATGGGCATCCGCAAGCCCAGCGCTTTGGCGGCGGCCGCGGCTGGAACCTGGCGACGTTGCTGTCGGCCGGCGCACGCCTGGCAATGCTCGACGACGATCTGATCCTGCCCCTGCGGCGTCCGGACTACGCGCGGCCGGGACTGGATCCGGATCCGAATGCGCGGCAATCGGCGCGCTTCCTCGCCAATATGGAACAGGCGCTGGCCGCCGGCACCGAAGTGGAAGCCGATCCGTTCGAATTGCACCTGGGTGCCTGCGGAAACACGCTCGGCACCGTGCTCGCGTCCACCTATCCGTTGCAGCGCAACGCCTTGCGCGGCATCAATCTCGGCCGACTGGACGTGCTGTCCGCATCCACGCGCATCGTATCGACGCAACTGGCGAGCTACGGCAGTTCGCGCAGCGGATTCGGTCATTGGCTATATCAGCTCGATGGCGAAAGCCGAGCCGAGTTCTGGCGCGATCGCGAAAGTTATGTGCGCAACTGCGAGGCGCAGTACGTGGTGCAGGGCATGGCACAGGCGCAGGCGGTGGCCACGGCCGGGTTCACGCCATTCCTGATCGACAATACCCTTCTGCTCCCCTGCACGAATCCGGTTGGCCGCGGCGAGGACAGCCTGGGCGGCACACTCACGCGATTCTGCCATCCCGACGCGGTGTCGCTGACCGTGCCTGACGCGATCGGTCATGTGCAGGAATCCGCGCGCACGCGTTCGGACAAGACGCTGGCGGCGCACACCCCGCACGTGAATTACTTCCTGCGCGATTTCGTGCAGCGCCAATTCGGCCTGTTCCAGGCCGAGGACCCGGGCGCGCGCATGAACCTGCTGGCCTGCGTGCTGCGCGATCTCGCCGGCGCCAGCGCCGGCGCGCGCAATGCGCACCTGCGCGAATACCTGAGTTTCGTGCGCGCCGACATCATCGACCGTACCCAGCACCAAATCGAGGCTGCGCTGGATGCGCCGGTCTACTGGCAGGCGGATGCGCGCGAGATCGTGCAAGCCAATGCGCGCGCCTTGCTCGCGAACGCGCCGCCGCGTCTGGGCGACTGGGCGCAGGACATCGATGCCGACGGCTGCGCGCGCGCATTGGCCGAGGAATGCACGTCCATGGCCGATGCCTGCGAGCACTGGCCCGCGCTGTGGCGGTACGCGGCGGAGCAGGGCGACAAACTGCTCGCCCAGGCCTGACGTGGCGCAAATCCCCGGGCTGACCAGCGTGGTGATCGTCGCCGCCGACAGCGGCGATGACGTCGGCATCTGCGTCGACCGCGTCCTCGCCAGCACGGTGCCGGTCGAGACGATCGTCAGCGACAACGCCTCGCGCGACGGTTCGGTGGATGCGATCGGCGTGCGTCGTTCAGGCGATGCGCGCGTGCGCATCGTGCGCAACGGCGCGAATCTTGGCTTTGGCGCCGGTTGCAACCGCGGCGCTGCGCAGGCGCGCGGCGATGTCTTGTTGTTCCTCAATCCCGACTGTTTGGTCGAACCCGACACGATTGCGCGCCTGCGCGACCGCATGACGTCGGATATCGGCCTGCTTGGCGCAGCCATTGTCGACGGCGCCGGCGAGCCGGAACCGGCCAGCCGCCGCCGCGATCCATTCCTGCGCCGGATCGCGACGAGCACGTTCGGGCTGGGCGGAGTGGACGTCCCCGCAGATGCGCTGGACGTGCAGCCGGTGGACATCGTTTCCGGCGCCGCGATGCTGCTGCCGCGCACGGCGTTCGATGCGGTCGGCGGATTCGACGAAGGCTATTTCCTGCACTGCGAAGACATGGACCTGTGCCGGCGCGTGCGCGATGCCGGCCTGCGCGTGGCCTGCGCGAACGCCGTGCGCATCGTGCATGCGAAGGGCACCTCGAGCCGCACGCGCCCGTTCTTCGTCGCGTACCACAAGCACCGCGGCATGTGGCGCTGGTTGCGGAAGTTCGATCCGGCGGCACGCAATCCGCTCGTCGGCGCGCTCGCGTGGTGCGGACTATGCGTGCATTACCTGCTGTTGACGCCGCTGTATGCGTGGGCCTGGCTGAAGGCGCGGTTTAGCGCCAGCGGTTGATCTCGTCGCGCAGCTTTTGCGCTTCGCCGCGCGCGGCCTGGGCGAAATCCTCGCCCGATCCGGCATAGAGGATGGCGCGCGAAGAGCTGATGATGAGCCCCGCGCCCTGCGCGTTCCTTCCGTTGCGCAACACGGCTTCCACGTCGCCGCCCTGCGCGCCGATGCCGGGAACGAGGATCGTCATGTCGCCGACCAGCGCACGCACGCACTTCGCGCAGTTCGTCGGGATACGTCGCGCCGACGACGAGCGCGCAGTTGCGGTTCGCGTTCCAGTCGCGTGCGACGAGTTGCGCGACATACTGGTACAGCGGTCGGCCGCCCCCGACCTTGTCGGGCACGATGAGATCCTGCAAGTCGCGCGCGCCTGGATTGGAGGTGCGGCACAACACGATCACGCCCTTGTCGGCGCGATCCAGGAATGGCTGGACGGAATCGCGGCCCAGGTACGGATTCACGGTCACCGCATCGGCACGGTAGCGGTCGAACGCTTCGCCGGCGTAGTGCTGCGCGGTCGAACCGATGTCGCCGCGCTTGGCGTCGAGGATCACCGGAACCTGCGGATGTGCTGCGCGAACATGTGCGATCAAATGCTCCAGCGCGTCTTCCGCGCGCACCGCGGCGAAGTGCGCGAATTGCGGCTTGAAGCAGCACACGAGGTCGGCCGTCGCATCGACGATGGCGCGGCAGAACGCGAAGACGGCATCGGGTCTGCCATGCAGGTGCGCGGGGAATTTCGCCGGTTCCGGATCGAGGCCGACGCACAGCAGCGAGGCGTTGCGTTCGCGGCAATCGTGCAGCTTCGTCATGAAGTCCATCGGCCGCTCCGGCGCAGTCATCGCGACGCGCCGCGTTGCGCGCGTACCATAGCTAGATTTTCGCGTATGCCGTTGTGCTTCGGCAACCGTTTCCGTGCTTTGGTCAGCAGGTCTTCGGCGCGATCGATGTTGCCGGCATGGAAATTCGCCAGGCCGCACAGGTTCAAGGTGTTGCCGTCGGCAGGCCGCAAGACGAGCGCGCGTTCCAGGCATTCGAGCGCCGGACCCAGGTCGCCGCCCTGCAGGTAGAACTTGCCGGCTTCGAGCAGGCTGTCGGGCTTGCCCAACCAGTGTTCGAATGCGTCATGCCACTTGCGGCGGATGCGCTCGACCGATTCGTTGAACATCTGCCGGTCTTCGTTGGCGCCGAAACCGCTGCCGGATGTGCCGAGTTCCGAATTCCAGATCGCGACGACCGCGTCGACGAACAGGAACGCCGTGCGCGTGGCGCAGGCGATCTGGAAGTCGTGGTCCTCGGAATTCGGGAAATCCGCATCGAAGCGCAGGCCCTCGTCGATCAGGCTGCGGTGGAACACTGTTGCGCAGGGCAGGGTGCGGTTGTGGAAATACAGTTGCGCATGGTTGCCGGGCATGCCGACGCGCGTGAACGCCTTGCCGTGCTTGTCCCGCGCGCTCGCCGAGGCATAGATCACCCGCTCGCGGCCGGGCCGCCGCGCGCCGAGCAGCGTGCTCAGATGCTCCGGCAACAATTCGTCGTCATCGTCGAGAAAACCCATCCACTCGCCGCGTGCCGCCTCGACCGCGGCATTCGCCGACAATGGCCGGGTCAGGCGCTGGTCCGCATCCGGCCACACCATGCGCACGGGACGACCCAGGATGTTGTCGGGCAGCGGTTTGTGCTGGCGGCCGCAGGCGGCCACGACCACGATTTCCACGTTGCCCCAGCTTTGCCGCGCGGCCGAAAGCAGCGCCCGCGGCAAGGTCTTGCGATCCATGCTGCGGATCATGATCGATGCCAGCGGCACCGATGCATCGTTCCGCAGCGGCTGTGAAGTCCCGGCCAGCGGGTCCGCGCGACGGAACGGCCACATGGGTGGAATCCCGCTACACCAGCTTGCGGTACTTGATGCGGTGCGGCTTCGCCGCTTCCTCGCCGAGGCGACGCTTCTTGTCTTCCTCGTATTCCTTGTAGTTGCCGGGGAAGAATTCGACGTGCGAATCGCCCTCGAAGGCGAGGATGTGCGTGGCGATGCGGTCGAGGAACCAGCGGTCGTGCGAGATCACGAAGGCGTTGCCGGGGAATTCCAGCAGCGCGTCTTCGAGCGCGCGCAGGGTTTCGATGTCGAGGTCGTTGGACGGTTCATCCAGCAGCAGCACGTTGCCGCCCTGCAGCAACGTCTTCGCCAGATGCAGGCGGCCGCGCTCGCCGCCGGAGAGTTGGCCGACGATCTTCTGCTGGTCCGAACCCTTGAAGTTGAAGCGGCCGATGTAGGCGCGCGACTGGATCTCGATGCCGTTGATGTTGAGGATGTCCGAGCCGCCGGAAATTTCCTGGAAGACGTTGTGCTTGCCGTCGAGCTTGTCGCGGCTCTGGTCCACGTAGGCGATCTTCACCGTCTGGCCTTCGATGATCTCGCCCTTGTCGGGTTTTTCCACTCCGGTGATCATCTTGAACAGGGTGGACTTGCCCGCGCCGTTGGGGCCGATGATGCCGACGATCGCGCCCGGCGGAACCTTGAAGCTCAGGTCGTCGATCAAAAGACGATCGCCGAAGGATTTGGAAACGCCCTTGAACTCGATCACGTTGTCGCCGAGGCGCTCGCCCGGCGGGATGAAGATTTCGTTCGTCTCGTTGCGCTTCTGGTAATCGCTCGACTGCAATTCCTCGATGCGCGACAAGCGTGCCTTGCCCTTGCTGCGACCGCCCTTGGCGTTCTGGCGTGCCCATTCCAGTTCGCGCTGGATCGCCTTCTGGCGCGCCTTTTCGCTGGAGGCTTCCTGCTTGAGGCGCTCATTTTTCTGCTCCAGCCACGACGAGTAATTACCCTTCCACGGAATGCCGCGGCCGCGGTCGAGTTCGAGGATCCATTCCGCGGCGTTGTCGAGGAAGTAGCGATCGTGCGTGACCGCGACGACCGTGCCGGGGAATTCCTGCAGGAAATGCTCCAGCCATTCGACGGATTCGGCGTCGAGATGGTTGGTCGGCTCGTCCAGCAGCAGCATGTCGGGCTTGGACAGCAGCAACCGGCACAATGCGACGCGGCGCTTCTCGCCGCCCGACAAGGTCTTGATCTTGGCGTCCCACGGCGGCAGGCGCAGCGCATCGGCGGCGACATCCAGGGTGCGTTCGAGCGTGTGGCCGTCGCCCGCGGCGAGGATCGCTTCCAGGCGCTGCTGCTCGGCGGCGAGCTTGTCGAAATCCGCGCCTTCCTCGGCATAAGCGGCATACACGGCATCGAGCTGCTTCTGCGCGTCGGTGAGGGTGGAAACGCCTTCCTCGACGGATTCGCGCACGGTACTTGAAGGATCGAGCTGCGGCTCCTGCGCCAGATAGCCGATCTTGATGCCCGGCTGCGGTCGCGCCTCGCCGTTGAACTCGGTGTCGACCCCGGCCATGATGCGCAGCACGGTTGACTTGCCCGCGCCGTTGAGGCCCAGCAGGCCGATCTTGGCGCCGGGGAAGAAGCTGAGCGAGATGTCCTTGATGATCTCGCGCTTCGGCGGCACGATTTTGGACACGCCGATCATGGTGTAGATGTATTGCATGTGTTTCCCGCAAAAATCCTGTTGGCAAGCCGCCAATTATCGCCGAAATGGGCACTTAGCCGCTACCATATGCGGCTGTTCCGGGAGATTGAAGACATGTTCGCTGCCACCATGAAAATCGCAGGTTACGACCCCGAACTGGCCCAGGCCATTGCCGCCGAACGCCAGCGCCAGGAAGATCACGTCGAGCTGATCGCCTCGGAAAACTACGCCAGTCCGCGCGTGCTTGAAGCGCAGGGCAGCGTGCTGACCAACAAATACGCCGAAGGCTATCCCGGCAAGCGCTACTACGGCGGTTGCGAATTCGTGGACGTGGCCGAGCGCCTCGCCATCGAGCGCCTCAAGCAATTGTTCGACTGCGATTACGCCAACGTGCAGCCGCATTCCGGATCGCAGGCGAATCAGGCCGTGTATTTCGCCCTGCTTCAACCCGGGGACACGATCCTCGGCATGTCGCTCGCGCACGGCGGACACCTGACCCACGGCGCCAAGGTGAACCTGTCCGGCAAGATATTCAACGCCGTGCAGTACGGCGTGAACGCGCAAGGGCTG
>DATIOA010000141.1:0-2094 GCA_035473575.1 Rudaea sp.
AAATCACGATGCGGTCCGGCGCCAGCTTGCGGATGGCTTCGACCGTCAGCGCGTCGTTGCGCGCCACGCGTACGTCCTCGCCCAGCTCGCCCAAGTACTGGACGAGGTTGAAGGTGAAGGAGTCGTAGTTGTCGATCATCAAAATCATGGCGCGCTCTTGCATTGGCCGTTGACGAGAAATTCTAACCGCATCCGCATCACAGTCCCCCCACCGCTTCCTGCACCGCGCGGAACAGCGCGCGGCACTTGTTCATGGTTTCTTTCCATTCCAGTTCCGGCACCGAGTCGGCGACCACGCCGCCGGCGGCCTGCACGTGCAATTGTCCGTCCTTGCCGATGGCGGTGCGCATCGCGATGGCGAGGTCTGCTTCGTCGTTCCAGCCCCAGTAGCCGACCGCGCCGCCGTAGACGCCGCGCTTGACGGTTTCGAGTTCGGCGATGATTTCCATCGCGCGCACCTTGGGCGCGCCGGTCAGCGTGCCGGCGGGGAAGGTGGCGCGGAACACGTCCATGAAGTTGAGTTCGGGTTTGAGCTTGCCGGCGACTTCGGAGACGATGTGCATGACGTGCGAGTAGCGTTCCACGATCATGTTCGCGGTGAGCTCCACGCTGCCGGTCTGCGCCACGCGACCGACGTCGTTGCGGCCCAGGTCGATCAGCATCACATGCTCGGCGCGTTCCTTGGGATCGGCGAGCAGCTCGGCTTCCATCGCGGCATCTTCTTCCGGCGTGTGGCCGCGCCGGCGCGTACCGGCGATGGGACGCAGCACAACCTGGCCACCTTGCGCGCGCACGAGGATTTCCGGCGAGGAACCGATGATCTGCTCGGCGCCGAGGTCGATGTAGTACATGTACGGTGAGGGATTGAGCGCGCGCAGCGCGCGGTAGACGTCGAGCGGCCGCGCGCGGAACGGCACCGACAGGCGCTGGCTGATCTGCACCTGGAAAACGTCGCCGGCAAAGACGTGTTCCTGCGCGCGCGCCACGGCGGCGAGGTAATCGTCCTTCGGGAAGCTCGACACGAAATGCGATTCGTCGACGGCTTTCGGATCGACCGCGTCCGGGTACGCGGCACTGGTCGAGCGCAGGCGATGCGTGAGCGAATCCAGCCGCCGTTGCGCGCGCGCATACGCGCGCGGCTCGGCTGGGTCGGCGTTGACGATGAGATAGAGCTTGCCCTTGAGGTTGTCGAAGACCGCGAGTTCCTCGGCCAGCATCAGGCAGATGTCCGCCATGCCGAGCACATCGGGTTTGGCGTCGGCACGGATTTTCGGCTCGATGTAGCTTGCGCATTCGTAGCCAAAATAGCCGACCAGGCCGCCGGCGAATTTCGGCAATCCCGCGATTTGCGGCACGCGGTATTGCGCCTTGATCTTTGCGATTTCGGTGAGCGGATCGGCGACGACGCGATCTTCGATGGTTTCGCCTTCTTCGGTCACGACGAGGCGCTTGCCGTGGACGCGGATGACGCGCCGTGCCGGCAGGCCAATGATGGAATAGCGACCCCAGCGCGCGCCGCCCTCGACCGATTCGAACAGGTAAGCGAACGGACCGTCGGCGAGTTTCAGGTACACCGACAGCGGCGTGTCCAGATCGGACAATACCTCGCGCACCACCGGGATGCGGTTGTTGCCTTGGGTGGCGAACGCGGCGAATTGTTCGGCGGAGAGCATGCGGAGTCCGGGCGAATCGGGCAGGGGACGATAGCAAGTCGCGCGCCGCGGCAACAGACCCGATAGTCAGGAACCTGCCAGCGGCCTGCGCGCCATCCCGCGCAACTCCAGCACGAATTCAACGCCGCTGCCGTCCTCAAGATTGTGCGCGTTGGCGCTGCCGCGATGCGCCTGCGCAATCAGGCGCACGACGAACAGGCCGAAGCCCAGGTGCGGCGTCTCGCCGCGCGTGCTGCCTTCGCGTACGCTGACCAGCGAATCGAACAGGCGATCCTGCATCGCCGGCGGCAGCGGCGGGCCGCTGTTCGCGACGGCGATGCGCGCGCCGTCGGCGGTCGTGTGCAGGGCGATGCGGATCCAGCCGGTTTCTGGCGCGAAGCCGCGCGCGTTGTCGACGAGCTTGTCCAGCGCCTGCGCGATC
>DATIOA010000142.1:0-7774 GCA_035473575.1 Rudaea sp.
GGCCTTGAACTCGCCGCCAAAACGCTCCGCACCGACCTTCGTCAGCGCCGCCGTCAGCGTCGTCTTGCCGTGGTCCACGTGCCCGATCGTCCCCACGTTCACGTGCGGCTTGGTGCGTTCGAATTTGCCCTTTGCCATGGCTATTTCCTCAAGCTTTCAAAGTTGTATACGAATGTGAATCGGTGTACTCAGGCGTTCTTCATCACGGCTTCGGCGATGTTGGTCGGCGCCTCGGCGTAATGGTCGAACTCCATGGTGAATGTCGCGCGGCCCTGGCTCAGCGAGCGCAGGCTGGTCGCGTAACCGAACATTTCACCCAGCGGTACCTGTGCGTCGATGGTCTTGCCGGACGGTGAATCGTCCTGGCCCTGCAGCACGCCGCGGCGGCGGCTGAGGTCGCCCATCACGTCGCCCATGTAGTCTTCCGGCGTCACCACCTCGACCTTCATGATCGGCTCGAGCAACACCGGGCTGCCCTTGCGCATGGCGTCCTTGAACGCGATGGAGGCGGCCGATTTGAACGCATGTTCGTTCGAGTCGACTTCGTGGTACGAACCGAACGTCAGCGTGACTTTCACGTCGACGACCGGAAAGCCGGCCAACACGCCCGAGGTCAGGTTCTCGACCAGCGACTTCGTGATCGGCGGGATGAACTCCTTCGGAATCGAACCGCCCTTGATCGCATCGACGAACTCGTAGCCCTTGCCGCGCTCCTGCGGCTCCATCGTGATCACGACGTGACCGTACTGACCTTTGCCGCCGGACTGCTTGACGTGCTTGCCTTCGACGTCCACGGCCGCCTTGCGGATCGTCTCGCGATACGCAACCTGCGGTTTACCGACGTTCGCTTCGACGTTGAACTCGCGCTTCATGCGGTCGACGATGATGTCCAGGTGCAGCTCGCCCATGCCGGCGATGATGGTCTGGCCCGACTCCTCGTCGGTGCGCACGCGGAACGACGGATCTTCCTGGGCGAGGCGCGACAGCGCGATGCCCATTTTTTCCTGGTCGCTCTTGGTCTTCGGCTCGATCGCCATCGCGATGACGGGCTCCGGGAAGACCATCTTCTCGAGCATGATGACCTTGTCGGTGGCGCACAGCGTATCGCCCGTCGTCACGTCCTTCAGGCCGACGGCGGCGGCGATGTCGCCGGCGCGCACTTCCTTGATCTCGTCGCGATTGTTCGCGTGCATCTGCAACAGGCGGCCGATGCGCTCTTTCTTGCCCTTGATCGGGTTGAACACGGTATCGCCCGAGTTCAGCGTGCCCGAGTAGACGCGGAAGAACGTCAGCGCGCCGACGAACGGATCCGTCGCGATCTTGAACGCGAGCGCGGAGAACGGCTCATTGTCGCCGGCCTTGCGCGTATCTTCCTTGTCGTCCTCGTCCACACCCTTGACCGGCGGACGATCCGACGGCGCCGGCAGATAGCGGATCACGCCATCGAGCATCGCCTGCACGCCCTTGTTCTTGAACGCGGAGCCGCAGAACACCGGGATCATCTTGTTGGCAACCGTACCGTTACGAATGCCGTTGATGATTTCTTCCTCGGAGAGATCACCCTCTTCGAGATACTTGTTCATCAGCTCTTCGGTGGTTTCCGCCGCCGACTCGATCATGTGCTCACGCGCAGTCTTCGCCTTCGCGACGAGGTTGGCCGGGATGTCGATGTACTCGAACTTCATGCCCTGCGATTCCATGTCCCACTGGATCGCTTTCATCTTGAGCAGGTCGACGACGCCTTCGAAATGATCCTCGGCGCCGATCGGCAATTGCATGGGCACCGGGTTCGCGCCGAGGCGTGACTTGAGCTGGCCGACGACCTTGTCGAAATCTGCGCCGGCACGATCCATCTTGTTGACGAACGCCACGCGTGGCACGCCGTACTTGTTGGCCTGGCGCCACACGGTCTCGGACTGCGGCTGCACGCCGCCGACGGCGCACAGCACGAACACGGCGCCATCGAGCACGCGCAAGCTGCGCTCAACTTCAATCGTGAAGTCAACGTGCCCCGGGGTGTCGATGATGTTGAAGCGGTGCTGCGGGAAAGAATGATCCATGCCCGCCCAGAAGCAGGTCGTAGCCGCGGACGTGATCGTGATGCCACGTTCCTGTTCCTGCTCCATCCAGTCCATCGTCGCCGCACCTTCGTGCACCTCGCCAATCTTGTGATTGACGCCGGTGTAGAAAAGGATGCGTTCCGTAGTCGTCGTCTTGCCCGCATCAATGTGGGCCATGATGCCGAAGTTACGGTAGCGTTCGATTGGCGTATTGCGAGCCACAGTCATTTCCTCAAATCTTCCTTGGGGGGCCGCCTATATGTGGGCGGCACCCGCAAAATTCATTACCAGCGATAATGCGAGAAGGCCTTGTTCGCATCCGCCATGCGGTGCGTTTCTTCGCGCTTCTTCACTGCGCCGCCGCGGTTTTCGGCCGCTTCGAGCAGTTCCGCCGCGAGCTTGCGCGGCATCGAGTTTTCGCCGCGCTTGCGCGCCGCCTCGATCACCCAACGCATGGCCAGCGCCATGCGGCGCGAGGCGCGCACTTCGACCGGCACCTGGTAGGTGGCGCCGCCGACGCGACGCGACTTGACCTCGACCGCCGGGGCGACGTTGCCGAGCGCCTTTTCGACGAGCTCCAGCGGCGCCGCGTTCTTCTGGCTGATCTGGTCGATCGCGCCATAGACGATGCCTTCGGCCACCGACTTCTTGCCGCTCTTCATCACCATGTTGATGAAGCGGGAAATCAGCTGGCTGCCATGCTTGGGATCCGGCAGCAGTTCGCGCGTGGGGGTATTGCCTTTTCTCGACATGATTAGCTGCCTTTCGGTTTCTTGGCGCCGTACTTGGAGCGACTCTGGCGCCGCTTGGCGACGCCGGCGGCATCCAGCGAGCCGCGCACGGTGTGGTAGCGCACGCCCGGCAAGTCCTTGACGCGACCGCCGCGGATGGGCACGACCGAGTGCTCCTGCAGGTTGTGGCCTTCGCCACCGATGTAGCTGATGACCTCAAAGCCGTTGGTCAGGCGCACCTTGGCGACCTTGCGCAGGGCCGAATTCGGCTTCTTCGGCGTCGTGGTGTACACGCGCGTGCACACGCCGCGACGCTGCGGGCAGTTGGCCAGCGCCGGCGAGGCGCTCTTGTACGTCTTCGGGCTGCGCGGCTTGCGCACCAGCTGATTGACTGTCGACATGAAGAGTCCTGGTTTAAGACGAAAAAACAGGCCGGGGTTCATTCCGGCCTGTCGACACTGTATGTATGGCGTCGGCGGCTTCGGGTATCGACCCGTGCCGCACAAAGTCCTTTAGCGAACACAAGGAGCGTCCTGCCCCTCATTTCGTTTTCACGCCAAAATCGCGGTCCGAAAGCAAACTCGGACGAGCGAGAAGCGGAATTATAACGGGCCGCTACGCTGTTTACAACACCCGCGAGCAACCAGCTGGCCGGGGCGAGCCCCGGCTTGCCATCAGCCTTCGGAAACCGCCTCACCCACGAACTCGGTGACACCGCCGCGCAGGGTTTGCAGATCGGCGTCGCTCAGACCGCCCTCGGCCTTCTTGCGACGCTTGTTGTGGTAGGCCAAGCCAGTGCCGGCCGGGATCAGGCGGCCGACGATGACGTTCTCTTTCAAGCCGCGCAATGTGTCACGGTTGCCGCGCACGGCGGCTTCGGTCAGCACACGCGTGGTTTCCTGGAACGACGCGGCGGAGATGAACGATTCGGTCGCCAAGGATGCCTTGGTGATGCCGAGCAGCATCGGCGACACCTCGGCCGTGCGCTCGTCGCGCGCCTTGACGCGGGCGTTCTCCTCGACCACGCGGATGCGATCGGCCTGCTCGCCGCGCAGATAGCGGGTGTCGCCCACTTCGGCGATTTCGACCTTGCGCAACATCTGCCGAATGATCGTCTCGATGTGCTTGTCGTTGATCTTCACGCCCTGCAGGCGGTAGACGTCCTGGATTTCCTTGACCAGGTACGCGGCCAGCGGCTCCACGCCGAGCAGGCGCAGGATGTCGTGCGGATTCGGCTCGCCGTCGACCACGGTTTCGCCCTTCTCCACATGCTCGCCCTCGAACACGATGACGTGGCGCCACTTCGGAATCAGTTCCTCGTGGTCGTCGCCGTCGGCATCCTTGATCACCAGGCGCTGCTTGCCCTTGGTGTCCTTGCCGAAGCTGACGATGCCGGACACTTCGGCCAGGATTGCCGGCTCTTTCGGCTTGCGCGCCTCGAACAGGTCGGCTACGCGCGGCAAACCACCGGTGATGTCGCGGGTCTTGGAGGTTTCCTGCGGGATACGCGCGACGACGTCGCCAACGCCCACTTCGGCGCCGTCCTGCAGGGACACGATCGCACCGGCCGGCAGGAAGTATTGCGCCGGAATGTCGGTGCCGGGCAATTTCAGTTCCTTGCCCTTCTTGTCTTCCAGACGCACGGTCGGGCGCAGATCCTTGGCCTGCGTGCCGCGGCGCTTCGGATCGGTCACCACCGACGACTCCAGGCCGGTCAGTTCGTCGGTCTGCGCCTGCACGGTGAGGCCGTCGATGAAGTCGATGAAGCGGATCTTGCCGGCCACTTCCGAGACGATCGGATGCGTATGCGGATCCCAGTTCGCCACGATCTGGCCGGGCTTGATCGCCGCACCGTCCTTGACCGCGATGGTGGCGCCGTACGGCACCTTGTAACGCTCGCGCTCGCGGCCGTGCGCGTCGAGCACGGACAGCTCGCCCGAACGCGACACCGCGACCAGATGGCCCTGGGTGTGGTGCACGGTCTTGAGGTTGTTGAACTTGAGCGAGCCGACGGTCTTGACCTGCACGTTGTCCACCGCAGCCGCACGCGAGGCGGCACCGCCAATGTGGAACGTACGCATGGTCAGCTGCGTGCCGGGCTCGCCGATGGACTGCGCGGCGATGACGCCGACCGCCTCGCCCATGTTGACGAGGTGCCCGCGCGCGAGGTCGCGTCCGTAGCAATGCGCGCACACGCCGAAGCTCGACTCGCAACTGATCGGCGAACGCACCAGGATCGACTGCACGCTGGCGGCGTCGAGTTTGTCGACCCACTTCTCGTCGAGCAATGTGTTGCGCGTGACCAGCGGCTTGTTGTCGTTGCCCGGCGCATACACGTCGGCGGCCACGATGCGGCCGAGCACACGATCGCGCAGCGGTTCGACCACGTCGCCACCTTCCACGATCGCGGTCATGGTCAGGCCGTTGAGCGTGCCGCAATCGGGTTCGGTCACAACCACGTCCTGCGCCACGTCCACCAGACGGCGGGTCAGGTAACCCGAGTTCGCGGTCTTCAAGGCGGTATCGGCCAGACCCTTGCGCGCGCCGTGCGTGGAGTTGAAGTATTGCAACACGTCGAGGCCTTCGCGGAAGTTGGCCTTGATCGGCGTCTCGATGATCGAGCCGTCCGGACGCGCCATCAGGCCGCGCATGCCGGCGAGCTGGCGAATCTGCGCCGCGGAACCGCGCGCGCCGGAATCGGCCATAATGAACAGCGAGTTCATCGACTTTTGTTCGATCGCCTCGCCCTTCGCGGTTTTGACCTTGTCGACGCCGATGCCTTTCATCATCGCGCCCGCGACCAGCTCGTTGGTGCGCGACCAGATGTCGACGACCTTGTTGTAGCGCTCGCCGGCAGTCACAAGGCCCGAAGCGAACTGCTCCTGGATTTCCTTGACGTCCTTCTCGGCGCCTTCGAGAATCTTCACCTTCTCACCCGGGATCTTCATGTCGTCGATGCCGATCGAGATGCCCGCGCGCGTGGCATAGTTGAAGCCCGTGTACATGAGCTTGTCGGCGAACACGACCGTGTCTTTCAGGCCCAACTGGCGATAGCAGGCGTTGATCAGGCGCGAGATCGCCTTCTTGGTCAGTTCCAGGTTGATCAGCGCGAACGGCAGGCCCTCGGGCAGGATTTCCGCGAGCAGCGCGCGGCCGATCGTGGTATCCACCAGTGTCGTCTTCTCGCTGCGGTTTTTCTTTTCGTCGATAACCACTTCGTGAATGCGCACCTTGACCTTGGCGTGCAGTTCCACCGCGCGATTCTGATAGGCACGGTTGACCTCGGTCAGGTTGGCGAACGCCATGCCCTCTCCCTTGGCGTTTTCCAGCGCACGGGTCATGTAGTACAGGCCAAGCACCACGTCCTGTGTCGGCACGATGATCGGATCGCCGTTCGCCGGGGAGAGAATGTTGTTCGACGACATCATCAGCGCGCGCGCTTCGAGCTGCGCTTCCAGCGACAGCGGAATATGCACGGCCATCTGATCGCCGTCGAAGTCGGCGTTGAATGCCGTGCACACCAGCGGATGCAACTGAATCGCCTTGCCTTCGATCAGCACCGGCTCGAACGCCTGGATGCCGAGACGATGCAGGGTCGGCGCGCGGTTGAGCAGCACCGGGTGCTCGCGGATCACCTCTTCGAGGATGTCCCACACTTCCGGACTTTCGCTCTCGACCTTTTTCTTCGCCGCCTTGATCGTGGTGGCGAGGCCGCGGCGCTGCAGTTTGGAGAAGATGAACGGCTTGAACAGCTCCAGCGCCATCTTCTTCGGCAGGCCGCACTCGTGCAGCTTGAGCGTCGGGCCGACCACAATCACCGAGCGGCCGGAGTAGTCGACGCGCTTGCCGAGCAGGTTCTGGCGGAAGCGGCCCTGCTTGCCCTTGATCATGTCGGCCAGGGATTTCAGCGGGCGCTTGTTCGTGCCGGTGATGGCGCGGCCGCGACGGCCGTTGTCCATCAGTGCGTCCACGGCTTCCTGCAGCATGCGCTTTTCGTTGCGCACGATGATGTCCGGCGCGTTGAGTTCGAGCAGGCGGCGCAGGCGGTTGTTGCGGTTGATGACGCGGCGGTACAGGTCGTTCAGATCCGACGTCGCGAAGCGACCGCCTTCCAGCGGCACCAGTGGGCGCAGATCCGGCGGTAGTACCGGCAGCACGGTCATGACCATGTATTCCGGACGGTTGCCGGAGTCACTGAACGCCTCGACCAGCTTGATGCGCTTGGACAGGCGCTTGAGCTTGGTCTCGGAATTGGTCGCAGCGATTTCTTCGCGCAGGCGAACGAGTTCCGCGCTGAGATCGATGGTCTTGAGCAGTTCGTAAACGGCCTCGGCGCCCATGCGCGCGTCGAATTCGTCGCCATGCTCCTCGACCGCCTGCAGGTATTGCTCTTCGTTCAGCAACTGGCCGCGGTTGAGCGGAGTCAGGCCCGGATCGATCACGACATAGGCTTCGAAGTACAGGATGCGCTCGATGTCGCGCAAGGTCATGTCGAGCATCAGGCCGATGCGCGAAGGCAGCGACTTCAGGAACCAGATGTGCGCGACCGGCGAGGCCAGGTCGATGTGGCCCATGCGCTCGCGACGCACCTTGGTCAGGGTGACCTCGGTTCCGCATTTTTCGCACACGACGCCACGGTGCTTCATGCGCTTGTACTTGCCGCACAGGCACTCGTAGTCCTTGACCGGTCCGAAGATGGCCGCGCAGAACAGGCCGTCGCGTTCGGGCTTGAACGTGCGGTAGTTGATCGTCTCGGGCTTCTTCACCTCGCCAAACGACCACGAACGGATCAGATCCGGTGAAGCCAGCGCGATCTTGATCGAGTCGAAGTCGAGCGACTGGCGGGTCTGGTTGAACAGGTTCAGCAGGTCTTTCATTTTGCGTTCTCCAATTCGGAGGAATTCATGCGTCGGCGGGCAAACTCAGGTTCCGGAAGCGCGCTTCAGCGCTCTTCCAGTTCCATGTTGATCGCCAGCGAACGAA
>DATIOA010000143.1:0-3067 GCA_035473575.1 Rudaea sp.
CAGCGTGCGCACGATGCGACAGCTCACATTCCAGCGCAAATCGGCGAGCTTGCGGTCCGCTGCCGGCGCCGGTTGCAAATACTGGCGCCAACGCGCCTGCTCGTCCGTGCGCAGCAGGTGCCAGCGCGGATCGGCCGTGTACTCGCCGGTGAAACGCGCGGGATCGAACCAGTCTATGGTCAAGGTCGGCGTCTGCGCCTGTCCGGCCAGCGCGATGGCCTTTGCCGTCTTCGCGCAGGCTGCCGGATCGAACGCGCGCAGCACCCGCATTTCCTGCGCGTCGCGCATCGCCGTCGCGGCGGCGCCGTCCAGAACCTGGCGCGCGGCCAGCACGTCGCCTTCGACCGAGGAGCACGCTTCGAAAATCTGCATCAGGTGCTCGGCCATGACCTGGCCGGCTTGGGCCGCGTCGAGCGCGGCCACGGCAGCGGGAACATGGCCGGCGACGGGAAGGTGGCGCAAGCGGGCCTCGGCGAGCACGACACGCCACGACGAAGGCGACAACTCCGAAAAGATCTTGATGAAGTCCGCGCCGCTGCCTGCGGCTTCGCGCACCTGTTCGCGGACATCGGATGCGTCATTCACCACCACGCCCGCGGCGAGTACATGCGGCGCGACCAGCGCACCGCCATCCACCGCCTCGCGCCAGCGCGCGACCTGTTGCATGTCGTGCGGCGTGGCCGCCATCTCGCGCACGCCGGTGACGCCATTCGCGACAAACAAGGCAAACATCCAGTCGTTCGGCGGCCGGTGCGTGGCGTTGTTGAACAGGTGGACGTGCATGTCGACCAGGCCGGGGATCAGAAACCGGCCGCGACCATCGACGCGTGCGGTTCCGGGCGGAATCGTCACGGCGCCCGGTTTGTCGACTGCCGCGATGCGACCGTGCTTGATCAACACCGTGCGCGACGGCGCGAGGTTCCCCTGCACGACATCGACGACGGCGACGCGCTCGATCGCCAGCGGTGGCGCATCCGCGCTCACACGGCCAGTGCCCGCCGTGGCAAGCAGCGTTGCGATGATCCATCCGAATCGTCTCAGCAACATGTGTCGGGAACCGCCAACTCGCGATGGTCGGGACGGCAGGCGCATCCAGCCGGACGCCACTGCCGCGCCGTCCCGTTTACTCCGCCGAGGTCGGCTTGGCAAATCGGTGTCGGCTGCGCATGGCCTTCAATGCCGATGCGCGGCGGCCAGGAACTGCGCACTTTGCATCTCGATCAGGCGGCTTATCGTGCGTGCGAACTCCGCGCGCAGGCGCTCGCCGTCGTACAGCTCGGTCACCGGCGTGGCCGCGGACAACACCAGCTTGACGCCACGGTCGTAGAACTCGTCGACCAGGTTGACGAAACGCCGTGCAGCATCTTCGGTCTGCGGCGTGAATTGCGGCACGTTGGAGATCAGCACGGTGTTGAAGCGTTGCGCCAGGTCGATGTAGTCGGCCACCGCGCGCGGACCTTCGCACAAGGCAGCAAATTCGAACCAGACCGCGCCGTCGCCACGGCGGCGGATCGGAATGTCGCGGTCGTTGATGCGGATCGCGGTGTCGACCCGATGCGTGCCGGGCGCGATGCGCGCGAAACAGGCGGCGAGTTCATATTCTGAGTGTTCGCCCGCCGGCGTGAAATAGACCCCGGCACGGGTCAGCGCGCGCAAGCGGTAATCCTGCGGTGAAACCAGCTCGCGCACCTCGCAATGCGTTTCGAGCAAGTCGATCGCGGGCAGGAATCGCGCGCGTTGCAAGCCGTCACGATACAGGCCTGCCGGCTCGATGTTCGATGTCGTCACCAGGGTCGCGCCCTGCGCAAACAGGTGTTCGAGCAGACCGGCGAGGATCATCGCATCACCGATATCGCTGACGAAGAATTCGTCGAGGCACAGCAATTTCGCTTCGGCGGCAAACGAAGCAGCGACTTCGCGCAGCGGATCGGCACGCCCTTGCAATGTTCTCAACTGCGCCTGCACGCGGCCCATGCAACGATGGAAATGCAGGCGCAGCACGAGATGCGGCGGCAGCGATTCCACCAGCAGATCGGCGAGAAACGTCTTGCCACGTCCGACCGCGCCCCACAGATACAAGCCGCTTACCGCCGCGCGCTCGCGGCCGGGCAGCCAGCTTCGCCAACCGCCGGATCGCGAAGCCGCGATTCCGGCACGGATGCGATCCAGACTCGGCAGCACGGCGCGCTGCGCGGGATCGTCGTCCCAGCGTTTGTCCGTCACCCCGCGCGCATACAGCACGCTCGGAATCCGCGTCATGCTCATGCGGCGCGCAACGGCGGCAGGTTGTTGCGCACGCCGTTCTTGACCGCGCCGCGCAAATCCATCAGGCGGCGATGGAAGTAGTGCCCGGTTTCGGGCATGCGCACCAGCGTCGGCGGTTCCGGTTGCGCCGCCACCCAATCGAATACCGCCTGCGGATCGACGACTTCGTCGGCTTCGCCCTGGATTACCAGCCACGGACACAGTGGATGCGCGAGATGCGCGAAGTCCCAGCGCGACACCGGCGGCGCCACGGAAATCATCTGCCGCACCGGCAACTGCGGCGCGGCGCGCGCAGCGACATACGCGCCGAAGGAAAATCCTGCCAGCCACAATACGTCATCCGGTCGCGTGCGTCGTACCCAGTCCGCCACGGCGATGAGATCGTCGGTCTCGCCGCGGCCATCGTCGTAGGTTCCCTGCGAAGCGCCGACGCCGCGAAAATTGAACACCACGGTGGCCAGACCCGATTCGCGCAGACTGCGCTCGAGCATGGTCACGACCTTGTTGTGCAGGGTGCCGCCATGCTGCGGATGCGGATGGCAGATGATGGCGACGCCCGCCCGTGCTTCGGCGGCGTCCGGCACAGCGACGGCGGCCTCGAGCGCGCCGGCGGGGCCGGTAAGGATCACGCTGGCCGAAGCGGCCGGAAATTCAGCCGGTGCAATAGCGGCCACGCGATTACATGACTTGGCTGAGCATCCACTCGACTGTCGCCTTGACCTGCGCATCGGTCAGCGACGGATTGCCGCCCTTGGCCGGCATCAGCGCGCCCTTGCCGTCGACGCCGGAATAGCCGTCGATG
>DATIOA010000144.1:0-5272 GCA_035473575.1 Rudaea sp.
CCAAGGCGCACTCGTTGGTCGCCGCCGAGTACGCGGGTCTAACCGTGGAGCAGCTCACGCAGCTGCGCAAGAAGGCGCGTGAATCCCAGGTCTTCGTCAAGGTGGCGAAGAACACCCTGGTTTCGCGTGCGGTAGAGGGCACCGATTATGCGTGCGTCAAGGACGCATTGACCGGTCCCATGCTCTACGCCTTCTCCAAGGAGGATCCCGGTGCTGCGGGTCGGTTGATCAAGGAGTTCGCGAAGGCGAATGAAAAGCTGGTCCCCAAGGTCGTTGCGATCGGCGGACAGATGTACCCGGGCTCTCACGTCGAGAAGCTCGCGTCGCTGCCGACCCGTGAGCAGGCCCTGTCGATTCTTGCCGGTTTGCTGTTGCAGCCCGCAACGATGCTCGCCCGCGTCATGGCCGAGCCCGCGTCGCAACTCGCGCGCGTGCTGGGCAAGGTTGGCGAGCAGAAGACGGCAGCTTGATCCCACACACACCTACGGCAACTTGTAGCTGTTCGATAAAATTTCAGGAGTAAATCAAATGTCACTCAGCAACGATCAAATCCTCGAAGCGATTGCTTCCAAGCCGCTCATCGAAGTCATGGACCTGGTCAAGGCGTTCGAAGAGAAGTTCGGCGTGTCCGCTGCCGCCCCGGTGGCCGTGGCCGCTGCTGGTGGAGCCGCCGCCGCTGCCCCGGTCGAAGAGAAGACCGAGTTCACCGTGGCCCTCAAGGCCGCCGGCGAGAAGAAGGTCGAGGTTATCAAGGCTGTGCGCGCGATCACCGGCCTGGGCCTGAAGGAAGCCAAGGACCTGGTCGAGTCTGCTCCCGCCACCGTCAAGGAAGGCGTGAACAAGGACGACGCGGCGAAGTTCAAGAAAGAACTCGAAGCCGCCGGTGCGACCGTCGAAATCAAGTAAAGCCAGGATGGCGTCGTTCCCGCATTTGGGGAATGACGAAGACAAGCCTGGGGGCGAAAGCTCCCGGGCTTTGTCCGTTGCGGCAGAGCCGTGAGCGGTCAGCGGTACTGAAACCAACGTACTGCTGACCCTTCACGATTCTTCCTTCCCGGCTGGCGTCCCCCGCGCCGGCCATGCAAAGCCCGAGGTGGTACTCATCATGAGTTATTCCTTCACCGAGAAAAAGCGCATCCGCAAGAATTTCGGCAAGCGTCCGCAGGTTCTGGACGTGCCGCCGCTGCTCGCGATCCAGACCGACTCGTACCGTGAGTTCCTGCAATTGAACGTGCCGGAAAAGCAGCGTGCGGATCACGGCCTGCATGCCGCGCTCAAATCGGTGTTCCCGATCGTCAGCTACTCGGGCAATGCGGCGCTGGAATACGTCAGCTATCGCCTCGGCGAGCCGCCGTTCGACGAACGCGAATGCCGTTCGCGTGGCATGAGCTATGGTGCTCCTCTTCGGGTACTTGTGCGCCTGGTCATCTACGACAAGGATTCGCCGGCTTCGAACAAGGCGGTGAAGTACGTGAAGGAACAGGAAGTCTACATGGGCGAATTGCCGCTCATGACCGACACCGGCACCTTCATCATCAACGGCACCGAGCGCGTCATCGTCTCGCAGTTGCACCGTTCGCCGGGCGTGTTCTTCGATCACGACCGCGGCAAGACGCACAGCTCGGGCAAGCTGCTGTTCAACGCGCGCGTCATTCCGTATCGCGGCTCGTGGCTGGATTTCGAGTTCGACCCGAAGGATTGCGTGTTCACGCGCATCGATCGCCGTCGCAAGCTGCCGGTGACGATGCTGTTGCGCGCGCTCGGCTACAACAACGAGGCGATGCTCGACATCTTCTTCGAGAAGAACGTGTTCCACCTGGACAAGAAGAGCGGTGCGCGCCTGGAACTCGTTGCCGAGCGCCTGCGCGGCGAAACGCTGAACTTCGATCTGCGCTCGGGCGACAAGGTCATTGTCGAGGCCGGCAAGCGCATCACCGCGCGCCACGTGCGCGACCTCATCGCCGCGCGCATCAAGAATCTGGAAGTGCCCGACGAATACCTCGTCGGCCGCATTCTCGCGCACGACGTCGTCAACAAGAAGACCGGCGAAGTGCTGGCCACGGCGAACACCGAGCTCGATCTCGCCCATCTTGAAAACTTCCGTCTCGCCGGCATCGACAAGCTCGAGACGCTGTTCGTCAACGACCTGGACCGCGGTCCTTACCTGTCGAACACGATGCGCATCGACCCGACCAAGACGCCGCTCGAGGCGCTGGTCGAGATCTACCGGATGATGCGTCCGGGCGAACCGCCGACCAAGGAAGCGGCGCAGAACCTGTTCTTCAACCTGTTCTTCACGTTCGAGCGCTACGATCTTTCCGCGGTCGGTCGCATGAAGTTCAACCGCCGCGTCGGGCGCAAGGAAATCACCGGCGCAGGCGTGCTCTACGATCACCAGTATTTCGGCGCACGCAACGACGAGAATTCCAAGGAGTTGGTCAAGAAGCTCGGCAAGACGTCCGACATTCTCGACGTGCTCAAGGTGCTGGTCGAGATCAAGAACGGTCGCGGCACGGTCGACGACATCGACCATCTCGGCAACCGCCGCGTGCGCTCGGTCGGCGAGATGGCCGAGAACACGTTCCGCATCGGCCTCGTACGCGTGGAACGCGCGGTACGCGAGCGCCTGTCGATGGCCGAGGCCGACAATCTGTCGCCGCAGGACCTGATCAATGCCAAGCCCGTCGCGGCCGCGATCAAGGAGTTCTTCGGTTCCTCGCAGCTTTCGCAGTTCATGGACCAGAACAACCCACTGTCGGAAGTCACGCACAAGCGCCGCGTGTCCGCGCTTGGCCCGGGCGGCCTGACCCGCGAACGCGCCGGCTTCGAGGTGCGCGACGTGCATCCGACCCATTACGGCCGCGTCTGCACGATCGAGACGCCGGAAGGCCCGAACATCGGCCTGATCAATTCGCTCGCCGTGTACGCGCGCACGAATTCCTACGGCTTCCTCGAAACCGCCTACCGCAAGGTCAACAACGGCAAGGTCACCGACAAGGTCGAATACCTGTCCGCGATCGAGGAAGGCGAATTCGTGATCGCCCAGGCGAACTCGACCCTGGACAAACACGGCGCGTTTTCCGAAGACCTCGTCGCCTGCCGCTTCAGGGGCGAATCCGAGCTGCGTCCGGCGGCCGACATCCAGTACATGGACGTCTCACCGATGCAGACCGTGTCGGTCGCGGCGGCACTCGTGCCGTTCCTTGAGCACGACGACGCGAACCGCGCGCTGATGGGCGCGAACATGCAGCGCCAGGCCGTGCCAACGCTGCGTTCGCAGACCCCGCTGGTCGGCACCGGCATCGAGCGTCCGCTGGCGCGTGATTCGGGCGTGACCGCGGCCGCGCGCCGCGGCGGCGTCATCGACCAGGTCGACGCGGGCCGCATCGTCGTGCGCGTGAACGAAAACGAAATCGGCGACAACGACGCCGGTGTGGACATCTACACGCTGACCAAGTACACGCGCTCGAACCAGAACACCAACCTCAACCAGCGCCCGCTGGTGAACGTCGGCGACAAGGTCGCCAAGGGCGACACCCTGGCCGACGGTTCCTCCACGGACCTCGGCGAACTCGCGCTCGGCCAGAACATGCTGGTCGCGTTCATGCCGTGGAACGGCTACAACTTCGAAGACTCGATCCTGCTGTCGGAGCGCGTCGTTCAAGAGGATCGCTACACCACGATCCACATCGAGGAGCTCACCTGCTCGGCGCGCGACACCAAGCTCGGGCCGGAGGAAATCACCGCCGACATTCCGAACGTCAGCGAACAGGCGCTCGCGCGCCTCGACGAATCCGGCGTCGTCTACATCGGCGCCGAAGTGAAGGCGGGCGACATCCTCGTCGGCAAAGTCACGCCGAAGGGCGAGAGCCAGCTCACGCCGGAGGAAAAACTCCTGCGCGCGATCTTCGGCGAGAAGGCATCGGACGTGAAGGATTCGAGCTTGCGCGTGCCGCCCGGCATGGACGGCACCGTCATCGACGTCAGCGTGTTCACCCGCGATGGCATCGAGAAGGACAAGCGCGCCAAGCAGATCGAAGAGATGGAAGTCAAGCGCATCAAGAAGGACTTCGACGATCAGTTCCGCATCCTCGAAGGCGCGATCTTCAGCCGTCTGCGCGACCAGCTTGTGGGCAAGGTTGCGAACGGCGGCGCGCACGGCATCAAGAAAGGCGCGACCGTCACCAACGACTATCTCGACACGCTGAAGAAGGACGAGTGGTTCGCCCTGCGCATGAAAAACGAGGACGTGGCCGACCTGCTGGAGAAGGCGCAGGAACAGATCAAGCGCCACCGGTCAGAGTTCGACAAGAAGTTCAAGGACAAGCACGCCAAGATCACCTCCGGCGACGACCTCGCCCCGGGCGTGCTGAAAATGGTAAAGGTATACCTCGCCGTCAAGCGCCGCATCCAGCCGGGCGACAAGATGGCCGGCCGTCACGGCAACAAGGGCGTGGTGTCGATGATCCGTCCGGTCGAGGACATGCCGTACATGGCGGACGGCCAGCCGATCGACATCGTGCTCAATCCGCTTGGCGTGCCCTCGCGCATGAACATCGGCCAGATTCTCGAAGTGCACCTGGGCTGGGCCGCGCGCGGCCTCGGCGACAAGATCCAGCGCATGCTCGAGGCGCGCGAGAAGGCGAGCGCGTTGCGCAAGTTCCTCGACGAAATCTACAACCACGACAAGGACGTGTTCGGCGACCGCGTCAAGCTGCGCGAGCTCAGCGATGAGGAAATCCTCGCGCTGGCGCGCAACCTGTCGGCCGGCGTGCCGATGGCGACGCCGGTGTTCGACGGCGCGCACGAGGCCGAGATCAAGGCGATGCTCAAGCTCGCCGAGTTGCCGGAATCGGGCCAGACCACGCTGTTCGACGGACGCAGCGGCGAGGCGTTCGACCGCAAGGTGACGGTGGGCTACATGCACATGCTCAAGCTCAACCACCTGGTCGACGACAAGATGCACGCGCGCTCGACCGGTCCGTACTCGCTCGTCACCCAACAGCCGTTGGGCGGCAAGGCGCAGTTCGGCGGACAGCGATTTGGCGAAATGGAAGTCTGGGCTTTGGAAGCCTACGGCGCGGCCTACACGCTGCAGGAAATGCTCACGGTCAAGTCGGACGACGTGCCCGGGCGCAACCAGATGTACAAGAACATCGTCGACGGCGAGCACGAAATGGCCGCGGGCATGCCCGAGTCGTTCAACGTGCTGGTCAAGGAGATTCGTTCGCTGGCGATCAACATGGAACTGGAAGAGCGCTGAAGCGCGCTT
>DATIOA010000145.1:0-18175 GCA_035473575.1 Rudaea sp.
TCAGGCGCACGAGTGGGCGCACGTCGGCCGCCAGCGTGCCGTCCGCGGCCGCGACGAGGACGGTGTCGAGCGTCGCGGCAAGACTGACAATGACTTGCGTGATGCAGGGATCGAGCGAACGCGCGAATTTGTCCACTTCGCGCAGCAACGCGATCTTGTCTTCGTTCGCGAGCGACTCGACCGGATCGATCGGCGCATACAGCGATTTCGATTCGCGCGCGGCCAGCGCATGGCCGGCGCCCGGATTTCCGGACTGCGCGATCGCGCGCGCCGATTGCGCTGCCGTCAGCAACTGCGGCAGCACGATCTCGTCGGAATAGGCGAAGCCTGTCTTCTCGCCACTCATGGCACGCACGCCGACGCCCTGCTCGATGGCATGGCTGCCTTCGCGCACGATGCCGTCCTCGAGCAGCCACGATTCGCTGCGTGAGTGCTGGAAATACAAATCCGCGGCATCGATGGACGGGCCCATCAACTGCGCGAATACGCGCTCGAGATCGCGGCTGGAGAATCCACCGGGTTGCAGCAATTGCCGTTCGGCCTGGGCAAGCAAAGTCATGGACATTCGATTCCGATTGAAAAACAAACGCCGAGTTATCGATCCGCGCCGGCGCTTGCCGGCGCGTCGGTCTATTTCGGCTTGACTGGTCGTGGCTGCTTCGGCGCCGGCTCGCCCTTGACCGTTTCCTTGCCGATTTCGGTAATCACGGGTTTGTCCCAGCTGCCGGTGACGCTGTAGCGCACGCGCGTGACATCGTTGAGAGCTTTCTTGAACACGCCTTGCAGCACCGCGCCGGCCGCCGCGCCAACCGGTCCGCCGACGAGCGCTCCGCCAATCATGAACGTGCCACCGATGTGCGGCGTGACTTCCATGGTTTGGTCGTAGTCGCGGGCTTTCAAGCCGGCGCGTCCATTCACCACGATATCCGCGGCCGGGCCCTTCACCCGCAATCCGGACGTGAAGGCATTGCCGTCCTTGAGTGTGAAGGTTCCTTCGATGGAATCGAAACTGAAGCCGGACTGGAAGAAATCGCCGAAATCCAGCGCCAGGCGGCGTGGTATCGCGGTCAGGTTGAACAGCCCGAAGATGCGGCCGGCGCCGGGAGTGTCGGCATCCGGAATGCGGCCTTCCTGCACCGAAGCCTTGAGCGTGCCGTCGAGCCGCGCCAGAGCGAACATCGAAGGCGATCCGGCCCATTTGCCCTGGATGTGCGCGACGGTCGCACCGCCGTCGACCACGCCGGCGTAACCGAACGTGTCGAGCATGCGCCCGAGGTTGTGCGCGGAAAAATCGACGGAAAAATCCGAAACGTCGCTGCCTGGTTTGCCGGTCCAGTCGCCGCGCGCGCGCATTTCGACGTTCCTGGAATGCGTGCTGACCCGTTCGAAGTGCGTGCCGTTGGCGATCGGATAGCTCTCCACGACGGTTTCGCCGAAATGCGAGTCACCGAGGCGGAAATCGCCGATGCGGATGTGCAGCGGCGGCACGTTGGCCGGATTCTCGCCTGCCATCGCGCTGGTTTCGGTATCGCCTACGTCCGGCCAGTAGATGCGGTCGAATTGCACGGTGACGCCGCGCTGGCGGAAATCCACCAGGGGAACCTGCATGGCGCCGGCGATATTGGCGCCGTCGAAACCCAGGTCGAGTTCGCCCTTGGCCGGCTTCAGGGTGAATTGCGCCGCACCGAAATCGCGATCCCAGGCGCGCAAATCCTGCGCATGCAGGTCGACACCGGAAATCAGGCCCTCGCTGCCGCCGCCGGAGTTCGAAACCGCGAAATCCATCCAGCCGGAAAGATCGAGCAGCGGCGCGCTGCCGCCGATGTCGAAGCCCGATGCCGGCAGCGGCGCCGAGGCATCGCCGCCGAAATCCACGCGCGCGGCGAACGGCTGCTTGGCCGATTCCATGCGTCCGCGCAGGCGCATCAGGCCGCCCAATTGCAGGTCGATGCTGCCGCCTGCGACCGGCAGGCCGACAGTCAGTACCAGCGGCAGTGCGGCGTCGGCGGCCTTGGCCAACGGTGCGGGCAAGGCAACGGCGACACCATCGAGATCCGAATTCACGGTCACGCGCTGGCCGGGATTCTTCGCCTCGTCGCGGTCGGCGTTGAATCCTATCGTCCAGTCCGCATCGCCGCTGATGTGGTTGGCCCAAGGCGCCAGCACCGGCGCATAGGCGAGCAGGTCGGACACGGGAAAACGGCCGCGCAGGCTGGCCTCGACCGCGTGATCCTTGTCGGCCGCGAAGCCGCCGACCGCCAGGCGGAAGGTGGCCGGCTTGCCGTCGCGCGTGACCGGCAGATCGCCCGTATCAAAACCGGCTTGCGAGAACTTGAGCGTGCCGTTGGCCTGCTGCAGGCGCAGCGCGTATTGCGCGTCGACGACATCGGCCTTGGACAAGGCCACGCTGCCGGAAAGGTCGAGCTGTTCGGCCTGCTTGATCGGCAGATGCAGGTGGAATTTCAACTTGCCGCTGCCACCGACGCTGACGCCGAGCAGTTGCGCGGCATAGTGCGCGCCGATCGGCGTGGCCTTCAGGAAATCAAGCAGGTTCTTGCCGGTTCCCGAGCCCGATACATCCAGGTCAAGCACCGCTTCGCCGAGATCGGCGATCGTTGCGCTGGCGCCGTCGACGGCGTTGCCGAGCGCCTGCGCGGCATCCACGTCCACGCGCAGGCCGTTGTTCACGAAATCGGCGACGGCGTGCATGCGTTCGGCAGCCGGCCAGTCGGGGAGATAGACCAGGCGGGTGTCGCCGATTTCTGCGCGCGCCTCGAAACGCCCCGCAAGATTCGTGAACGGCCAGTCGCGCAGGTCGCCGCGGAAAACCGCACGTCCCCCGATGATGCTGCCCGCTGTGAACGCACGATCCAGCCACTTCACCGCATCCGGAGGCATGACGTTGATCGGCCAGAACAGCTTGGCCGCCGGCACTTCTCCATGTGACAGTGTCGCAGACAGATCAAGCGCCGGCCGCGAGTCGTCGTCGTGCAACTGCACGCTGCCGCGCAATTGGCCGCCATAACCGGCACCCACGAAATCCAGGGAATCCGTACCGATGCGCCAGCCGCCATCGCCGCGCCAGGCGGCAATATCGCCGGCGAATTGCGCGAATTCGAGCGGTTGGCGGAACACCCGTGGTTCGTCCACGCCGAAGGCCGTGTGCGCCGGCACATGCAGATTGAAGCCATCCGCATCGCCGACAAGATTGCCGCTGAGACTGGTTACGCCCGGCAGTGCGTCAACGGCATGCCAGGCCAGCGCGTCGAAGTCTGCGGCGACGTCGAAATCCTGTGTTCCGCCGAAGCGCAGATCCGCCTGGCGCAGCATGCCGGCAGGATCGGCGACATACAGCCAGCGCCGCCACGCCGGTGGCAAGGCGTCGCTGAGCATGGCCACGCTCGCCGGTGCCGACACGTTTGCGCCATCCAGGCGCAGCGTCCATGCCGGATCGGGGGCTGTCCGATCATGCGATTTTTCCAAATGCAGGCTCGCCGGCGCGGCGACGACGCCCTGCCGAGCGAGCACGAGATCGGCTACATCCGTGCTCCAGCCCGTGTCGCCACGACGCCAACGCGCACCGAATGCGATGCGATCGAAGCCCACCCGCGGCACGATCGTGCGCTTGGCGTCGAGCGCGATCGGCGCGGCCGTGGTCAACACCACGTTCGCCAAGTCCGTCTCGATGCGGGCACGCTGCAGGCGATCGCGCTGCCACCAGCCCCAGAACTGCAGACGCCCACCGCCATGTTCGACCTGCAGGCCTTGCCAGGCGTAGCCGTGCGCAACGGCGGCGAGATCCAGCGCCGCGCCGCCCAGATAGAGTTCGCCATCGCGCGTATCGCTGTCGTAGTCGACCACGGCATCCACGGACGATTGCGTGTCCGCGCAGCGCACGCGCGCGAGCACGCGATGCGTGCTGCCGGAATTGACCAGGCGCACCTCCTCGGCAAGCAGCGCGATGGGCTTGGCGGCATCGCCACCTTGCACGGTCAGGCGCAGATCGCGCAACACCAGCGCGCCGAGCGAGAACAGCAGCGAATCCTTCGGATTGCCAGCCGCCTGGTTGCCCGCGTCGATGCCGCTCAATTGCCACTGCCCCTGCGCGTCGCGCGCCAGACGCAGGTTCAGTCCAACGAGGCGAAATTCGTTCCAGGCCTGGTTGCGGTGCAGCGCCGAGAAAAAATTGATTTTCAGTTCCGCCTGCGGGATCGTGCTGCCTGCGGAGTTGGCTTCGGCCCCGGCGATGTGCACGCCGCGCAGGACCAGCAACGGGCCGTCGCGTTCCCAGACGCCGGTCACGCCGTCAAGCGTCACCGCGCGATGCAGGCGATCGCTCAGGAAAGTGGCGATGCGCTGCGGGTGACTGGCGATCCACGGCAACGCGATCTGCGCCAGGCCCGCGCCGAGCGCCAGTACGATGACGACGGTGGCGAACAGCGCTTGCAGCCACAGGCGCGCGCGGCGAAGGTGGCGTTTCCACATCACGGCCACCTACAGAAGTACCACATCGTACTGTTCCTGCGCGTAATGCTCCTCGGGCTGGAAGCGGATGGTCTTGCCGATGAATTCCTCGAGCTCGGCGACCGCCGCCGATTCCTCGTCGAGGATGCGCGCGACAACTTTCGGCGCCGCCAGCACGAGCAGCTTCTTGGCCTCGAACTGGCGCACCGCGCGGGTGATCTCGCGGAAGATTTCGTAGGTCACGGTTTCGGCGGTCTTCATGCTGCCGCGACCCTCGCAGGCCGGGCACGGTTCGCACAACTGGCGCTCCAGGCTTTCCACCGTGCGCTTGCGCGTCATTTGCACGAGGCCGAGTTCGGTCATCTCGTACACGGTGGTCTTGGCATGATCGTGGGCCAGGGATTTTTCCAGCGTGCGCAACACCTGACGCCGATGCTCCTCATCAACCATGTCGATGAAGTCGATGATGATGATGCCGCCAAGGTTTCTCAGACGAAGTTGGCGCGCCGCTGACTGCGCCGCCTCGAGATTGGTGCGGTATACGGTTTCCTCGAGATTGCGATGGCCAAGAAACGCGCCGGTGTTGACGTCGATGGTGGTCATCGCTTCGGTCTGATCGACGACAAGATAGCCGCCGGACTTCAATGGCACTTCCTTCTTGAGCGCGCGCTGAATCTCGTCTTCCACGCCGTACAGGTCGAAGATCGGCCGCTCGCCGGGATAATGTTCGATGCGTTCGGCGAGTTCCGGCATGAACTGGCCGGCAAAACGCAGCATGCGCTCAAGCGTCTCGCGCGAATCCACACGCACTTTTTCGACATCCTTGCGCATCAGGTCGCGCAAGGCGCGCAGCGGCAGGGAAAGATCCTCGTAAACCCGCTCGCCGGCTCGGGTGCGCGCGATCGCGTCATGCACGGATTGCCACAACTTGGTCAGGTAGGCCACGTCTTCGGCCAGGGCTTCGGCGCTCTGCCCGTCCGCATTCGTGCGCACGATGTAACCGTGGCCGGTCTCCAGCGCGCGCGTCTGCAAAATCTCCTTCAGGCGTGCGCGCTCGGTTTCGTCCTCGATACGCACCGACACGCCAATGGCCTTGGCCAGTGGCAACAGAACCAGATAGCGTGAGGGAACCGACAGATTCGTGGTCAGGCGCGCGCCCTTGCTGCCGATCGGATCCTTGATCACCTGCACGACGATTTCCTGGCCCTCGCGAACCAGTTCGCCGATCGGCTGGGCCGGCGGCGTCACGGCGCTTTCCTGCCCATCGCCGGCCAACGGCGGAACGCTGCGCAGGATGTCCGAGGCATGCAGGAAGGCCGCACGCTCGAGCCCGATCTCGACGAACGCCGCCTGCATGCCGGGCATGACCCGGCTGACCCGACCCTTGTAGATGTTGCCGACGTAGCCGCGGCGCAGCGCGCGCTCGAGCTGCACTTCCTGCAGCACGCCGTTTTCGACCACGGCGGCGCGGGTTTCGCGCGGGGTCACATTGATGAGAATTTCTTCGGACACGACAACCACTTGGCGATGTTTTCTAAGATCGTTTATAGCCCGGGAATGCCGGGTTGTCGATGAAAATCCGCCGCCTGCGTCAGGCAGCGATACCGAACCGGCGCAGTAGGTCCGCCGTTTCGTGCAGCGGCAGGCCCATGACCCCGGAATAACTGCCGGAAAGCCGTGCCACGAACACCTCGGCACGGCCCTGGATCGCATAGGCTCCGGCCTTGCCCTGCCATTCGCCGCTGCCGAGGTAAGCGTCGATCCGGCCGGCATCGAGCTTGGCGAATTCTACCTCGGAGATGCTGAACGCCTGCTCTTCGCGCGCGGCAGCCAGGCACCAGACCGCGGACAGGACCTCGTGGGTCCGCCCCGACAGGCGCCGCAGCATGTCCGCCGCCTGCGCCGCGTCCGCCGGTTTGCCGAAGACATCACCGTCGAGCACGACCTCGGTATCGGCGCCCAGCACCACCGCTCCAGCCACACCGGACGCCTTGAGCAGGCCGGCGCCGGCCTTCTCGCGCGCCACGCGGCTGACGTAATCGGCGGGCGATTCCCCCGGCGCGCGCACCTCGGGCACGTCCACGTCGAGGATGCCGAAGCGCAGGCCGAGGCGTTCGAGCAACTCGCGGCGGCGAGGAGACTGGGAGGCGAGGTAAAGCATCTTTAGCCGCGATGGTAGGGATGATTGGCCAACAGGCTGGCGACGCGATAAAGCTGCTCAACCAACACAATCCGCACCAGCGGATGCGGCAGCGTCGCCGGCCCGAGCGACCATTGTTGATCGGCACGATCCAGCACCGTCGACGCGAAGCCATCCGCACCGCCGATGAGGAAAGCCAGGTCCTTGCCCTGCATGCGCCAATTCGCGAGTTGTTTCGCCAACTCCTCGCTCGACCAGGCCTTGCCACGACCGTCCAGCGCCACGACGTGCGCGCCTTTCGGAATCGCCGCGAGCAGGGCTGCGCCTTCTTCGGACATCGCGCGCGCCGGATCGCGCGATTTCGCCGAGACTTCGATCAACTCCAACGGCAATTCGCGCGACAGGCGCTTGGCATATTCTGCGTAACCGCTTTGCACCCACGCCGGCATGCGCTCGCCGACCGCGATCAGGAACGCCCGCATGTCAGGGTTTTCCTTGAGACCTTGGCACAACCGTCGCGAGCGAAGACGGATTGCGGATCGCCGGAGCACAGAAACCGGAGCGTACATGTGAGTACATGAGGATTTCGAGCACCGCCGAAACGCAAGCCGTCGAGCGCAGCAGGTTGTGCTAGCCAGCGTTCGCCGCGTCGGGCATGTCGTCCCCTACCGTCCACAACCGCTCCAGGCCGTAGAACTCGCGGATGCGCGGCAGCATCACGTGCACTATGATGTCGCCCAGATCCACCAGCACCCACTCGGCTTCGCGCTGGCCTTCCACGCCGAGCGGCATCATGCCGGCCTTCTTGACGAACCTCACGACTTCATCGGCCAGCGATTTCACATGCCGCGTCGAGGTGCCGCTGGCGATGAAAAGGAAATCCGCGATGGACGTCTTGCCGCGCACGTCGATCTCGTGCACGTCCTTCGCCTTGAGTTCGTCGAGTGCGGCAATCACCTGCCGGCGCAGAATCTCGACCGGATCGGATTTCGCCGAAACAGGCCTGGCAGTTCGTGGTTTTTTCGACGCCGATTTCGGCGAAGATGATTTCGACGAAACTGATTTTGTCGGAGCCGGCTTTTTCGAGTTCGATTTGGCCGGAGCGGCCTTGGGAGCGGATCGGGGTTTGCGTACGGTTTTGGATGCGGTGGCCAAGCGGCGATGTCCTCGTTGTGGATTGGCTCCGCAGAAATTCTGCCTGTGCGGAGTGGAATCAGTATAGGCTGAATTTCAACGCACGCCACTGCGAAAACGAATCGAACAGCGCGCTGGCGTGCCGCGCGCTAAAATACCCTTCCTTTCCGCAAGCGGCCTCTGAGCATGCCCAACGCTGGTGCCGCACCCAAATCCATTGGCTTCCGCGATCTGCGCCTGCCGGATGCCTTGCTGGCGACGTTGGCCGAAGTGGGTTACGAAAACCCGTCGCCGATTCAGGCCGCGACGATTCCGCCCTTGCTCGACGGCCGCGATCTGCTCGGTCAGGCGCAGACCGGCACCGGCAAGACCGCCGCTTTCGCACTGCCAATTCTGGCGCGGCTGGATTTGTCGAAAACCAGACCGCAGGCACTGGTGTTGGCGCCGACGCGCGAACTCGCAATCCAGGTCGCCGAAGCGTTCCAGCGCTACGCCATGAAGATGCCGGGCTTCCACGTGCTGCCGATTTACGGCGGCCAGAGTTACGGCCCGCAACTTTCCGGTTTGAAGCGTGGCACGCATGTCGTCGTGGGTACGCCGGGACGCGTGATCGATCATTTGCAGCGCGGTTCGTTGGATCTTTCGCAACTGGCCACCCTGGTGCTCGACGAAGCGGACGAAATGCTGCGCATGGGTTTCATCGACGATGTCGAAGCGGTGCTGAAGAAAACTCCACCGACGCGGCAAATCGCCTTGTTCTCGGCCACCATGCCGAGCCAGATCAAACGCATTGCGCAAACCTATCTGCGCGATCCCGTCGAAATTGCAATCAAGAACAAAACGACCACGGCCGCGAATATCCGGCAGCGTTACTGGTATGTAAGCGGCATGCACAAGCTCGACGCGCTCACGCGCATTCTCGAAGCCGAACCGTTCGAGGCGATGCTGGTATTCATGCGCACCAAGCAGGCCACCGAGGAAATCGCGCAGAAGCTGCAAGCGCGCGGATTCGCCGCCGTCGCGATCAACGGCGACGTCATTCAGGCCCAGCGCGAGCGCGCCATCGCGCAACTCAAGGACGGTCAGATCGATATCCTCGTCGCCACCGACGTTGCCGCGCGCGGACTCGACGTCGAACGCATCAGTCATGTACTGAACTACGATATTCCCACCGACACCGAAGCCTACGTGCACCGCATCGGTCGCACCGGTCGCGCCGGACGCAGCGGCGAGGCCATTTTGTTCGTGGCGCCGCGCGAGAAGCGCCTGCTGCAGGCGATCGAGCGCGCCACACGGCAGCCGATCACCGAAATGCAATTGCCCAGCGTGGATGCGGTCAACGATCGGCGCACCGCGAAGTTCAAGCAACGCATCGCCGACACGCTGGCAAGCGAGGACCTGGCGCCGTTCCGACAATTGGTCGAGCAATACGAACGCGAACGCAATGTGCCAGTCGTGGAAATCGCCGCTGCGCTCGCGCGTCTGGTGCAAGGCAAGCAGCCGTTGTTGCTGCAACCGGTGCTGCGCGAATCACGGCCATTCGAAAAACCGCGCGCGGAAAAACCATCGCAGCATGAGCGCCCGCCTACGCGCGCTTCCGCACGTTCGCATCCGTCGACGCCTTCGCCCGCGCGCCGCGACGAGCGCCCGCGCAAGGCCGAAGCTGGATTCGAAACCTATCGCATCGCCGTCGGCAACGATCACGGCGTGCGCCCGGGCAACATCGTCGGCGCGATTGCCAATGAGGCAGGCCTGGACAGCAAGCACATCGGTCGCATCGATATTCGCGACAAGTACAGTCTGCTCGATCTTCCCGCCGGCATGCCCGAGGAAACGTTCCAGTTGCTCAAGACGGTTCGGGTAGCCGGGCAACGATTGCTCATCGCCCGCGCGGGCGAGTCGCCGAATTCATCGCCCGCATCCGCCAAACCGCCGCGCAAACCACCGTTCAAACCGAGCGCGCACAAATCGAAACCGTTCAAACCCGGCGGCTTCGACAAAGGCGGGTTCGACAAACTCGCGTTCGACAAGGGCAGGCATGGGCCGCACAAACGCGCGAAAGCGCGCTGAGGAGCCTAACGGCGATACGGCGCCAGCAAATAAGGATCGGCCAGCAACGCGTCGGGGACCAGCCAGCGCGGATCGAGCCCTGCGGCCAGCACCTTGCGCACGGCGCTGGCGGAAACCTCCAGCGGCGTTACCGGCAAATCCAGTACCTTCCCGCTCGGCGTGGCGCGCAAATCGGCCGCTGAAGCCACGCGGCGCGCGACGACTTCCGTCTCCATATCCGCAGGCAGACGCGCATCGTGCCCCGGCCGCGTCATCACCGCGATATGTGCGAGATTGAACAGCTCGCGCCAGTCATGCCAGGTCGGCAATCCGGCGAAGGCATCCGCGCCGAGCAACAGGATCAACGATGTCGCGGCGCCGAATTCTTCACGCATTTGTCGCAGTGTGTCGACCGTATAGGACGGCTCGCTGCGATCCAGTTCGCGCGTGTCGAGCCGCAGGCGATCCTGCCCCGCCAGCGCGGCGCGCAGCATGGCCACGCGCAGCATGGCGCTCGCTACCGGCGCAGGCCGGTGCGGCGGCACGTGCGCGGGCAACAGGCGCACCGGCGCGCTTAGCGCTTCGGATGCCTCCAGCGCCACACGCAGATGGCCGATGTGCACCGGGTCGAAAGTGCCGCCGAGGATGACGATCGGTTCGTTCATGCCCTAACCGGTATGACTGAGCGCGTGCGGCTGCGCAATCATCACCAGCAACCGTTCCAGTTCGATCCACGCGTCGCCGATGCCGCGACCCTTGCTCAGGCGATCCACGCGCGCAGCCTGCACGAGGCAGTCTTCCCAGTGCGTGCGCCCGGCGCGCCCGAGGACCTTGCGAAAGAATTTCTCGCGTGCGTCCCACATGCGCTCGCTGCGGAAGGCGTTGGCGAGGTTCGGCGCCGCGGCCAGGCGCGCCAGCATCTGCAACTGATAGAGGATCATGCCCATCAGCGCCGGCACGGCGTCGCCTTCCGCACGCAATCCGGCGAGGACGCGCACCGCACGCGCCGCGTCGCCTGCGAGCGCGGCATCGACGAGCTTGATCACGTCGAAGCGCGCGCTGTCGGCGACGAGGTCTTCCAGCGTTTGCGCGTCCAGCGGCGCGGAGCCGTGCAGCAGCGCGAGCTTGTCGATTTCCTGCGCGGCAGCGAGCGAGTTGCCTTCGACGCGTTCGGCCAGCGCCGCGATCGCGGCGCGATCCGGATTCAGCCCGCGACTGGACATGCGCTGCGCCAGCCACGTGGAAAACTCATCCAGACGCATCGGCCAGACCGGCACGTACAATCCCGCGTCATCGACGGCGCCGACCCAGGCCGCGCCTTCGTTTTCCTTCTTCGACCATTGCAGCGCGGTGATCAGCAGCACGCTGTCCGGCGGTGGATTCGCACAGTATTCGACGATCGCGGCGCTGCCCTCCCTGCCGCTCTTGCCGGTCGGCAAGCGCAGGTCGATCACGCGGCGCGATGCGAACAGCGACATCGATGCGCCGGCGCGGGCGAGCGCGTCCCAATCGAAATACTGGTCGGCGTCGAGGATTTCGCGTTCGCCGTAACCCAGTTCGCGCGCGTGCGTGCGCAACGCGTCGGCAGCCTCGATCACGAGCAGGTGTTCCTCGCCGGCGATCAGGTAAACCGGCTTCAGTTCGGAGCCGGCGAGATGCTTGTGCAACTGCGCGAGCGTTGCGGACATGCCGCGCTCAGTGCTCGCGCGCGACGGCGTCGATCTTGCGCATGATCGCCTGCACCATGTCGCGTTCCATGCTTTTCTTGATCTCGTCCTGTTCGGCATTGCTGCCAATGGCCTGGGTCTGGTCGAACGTGTATTCGCGCGAATGTTCGATCACCTGCGGCGTCAGCAGGACTTTTCCGTCGGCACCCTGGATGCCCAGCTCGACGTGATAGACCATCGAGAACTCGTTGACCGTGGCATTCGCGCCGACCGACCGCACGATCGGAGCCAGCGACACGGCCGACAGGGTGATTTCGGCGATGTGTTCGCCGGACGCGCTTTCCACCGTCGCGCCGGAACGCGCGAGCGCCGCTTCGACATCGCGCTTGAGCGGACTGAACGCATCGGACACGGCAACGTGCACGCGCTGCAAGTCGGCCGGCAATTTCGCCTCGCCGCGCAACTGGAAGCCGCAGGCGGAGAGCATCAGGACGGCGGCGGCGATCGCCGCGATTCGCAGCATCTTCATGAATGGATTCCGATCAAATGACGATGTTCACAATCTTGCCCGGCACGATGACGATTTTTTTCGGTGTCGCATCGCCAACGAACTTTGCCACATCCGCGTTGCCCAGTGCAGCCCGTTCGATCGTTTCGCGCGGCGCGTCGACCGCCACTTCGATGGTACCGCGTAATTTGCCGTTGACCTGCACGGCCAGCGTGACATCAGACTTGACCATCGCTGCAGGATCGGCCTTCGGCCAAGCCACGTCGAGCAGACTTTCGCGATGGCCAAGCGCCTGCCACAGGGCGTGGCAGATGTGCGGCGTGATTGGATTGAGCGTCAGCACAAGGGTCTCGAACGCTTCGTGGCGCACGGCGCGGCCCTGATCGGTCATGTCGTCGAACTTGCCGACGGCATTGAGCAGTTCCATCGCCGAGGCAATCGCGGTATTGAACGACAAGCGCCGGCCGTAGTCGTCGCCGACCTTGGCGATCGTTTCGTGGATTTGCCGGCGCAGGTTTTTCTGCGCGGCATTCAATGTCGCCACGTCAACGCGCGGATGATCCGGCTGCGCGATGTGCGCCTGCGCGTCGCGCCACAACCGGCGCAGGAAGCGCGCCATGCCTTCGACGCCCGCTTCGTTCCATTCCAGCGATTTTTCCGGCGGCGCGGCAAACATGGAAAACAGGCGAACCGTGTCGGCGCCGTATTTTTCCACCATCGTGCGCGGGTCGACGCCGTTGTTCTTGGACTTGGACATCTTCTCGATGCCACCGATGGCGACCGGCTCGCCGTCGAAGCGCAGGCGCGCGCCGACAACGCGCGCACGCTCGTCGCGCTCGATGTCCACGTCGGCTGGGTTGAACCATTCGCGGTGGCCGGCCGCATCCTCGCGATAAAACGTCTCGGCGATCACCATGCCCTGGCACAGCAGGTTCGTCGCCGGTTCGTCGGAGTGCACGAGTCCTTCGTCGCGCAGCAACTTGTGGAAGAAACGGAAGTACAGCAGGTGCAGGATCGCGTGTTCGATGCCGCCGATGTACTGGTCCACCGGCAGCCAGTAGTCGGCGCGCGCATCGACCATGTCGGCGGCGCCGGGACTGGTGTAGCGCGCGTAGTACCAGCTCGATTCCATGAACGTGTCGAAGGTGTCGGTCTCGCGCTCGGCCGCGCCACCGCATTGCGGACACTTGCACTTGCGCCATTCCGGATCGGCCTTGATCGGCGACTGCACGCCCATGAATTGCACGTTTTCCGGCAGCAGCACCGGCAATTGATCTTCCGGCACCGGCACCGCGTCGCATTTCGGGCAATAGATAATCGGAATCGGACAGCCCCAGTAGCGCTGCCGCGAAACGCCCCAGTCGCGCAGGCGGAAATTGACCTTGCGCGCGCCTTTGCCTTCCTTCTCGATGCGCGCCGCGATCGCGTCGAACGCGGCGCGGTAATCCAGTCCGTCGAACTCGCCGGAATTGACCAGCGTGCCGTACTCGGTGAACGCGGCGTCCTCGATGATGCCGCGCTCGAACTCGCGCAGCATGTCCAGCGCCACGGGTGCCTCGACCACGTCGATCGCGCGGCCTTCGCCGAGCGCGGCCGTCATCGGGTTGGTATTGTTCGCCGCATCGCGGCCGAGCTCGCGGATCGCCTCGCGCACCGGGTCGCTGACGATCACCATCTTGATGAACAGGTCGTATTGGGTCGCGAATTCCCAGTCGCGTTCGTCGTGCGCCGGCACCGCCATCAAAGCGCCCGTGCCATAACCCACCAACACGAAATTCGCGATCCACACCGGCAACTTTTCGCCCGTGATCGGATGCAGCGCATGGAATCCGGTTTCTATGCCCTTCTTTTCCTGCGTCTCCAGGTCGGCCTCGGCAACGCCGCCGTGCCGGCAGTCGTCAACAAATTTCTGAATTTGTGGATTTGTGGACGCGGCCTTGAGCGCGAGCGGATGCTCGGCGGCCAGGCACAGGAAAGTCGCCCCCATGAGCGTATCCGGACGCGTGGTGAACACGCGCACCGGCGCGCGTTCGCCCTCGATGGCGAAGTCGATTTCGATCCCTTCCGAACGCCCGATCCAGTTGCGCTGCATGGTCTTGACCGCGTCCGGCCAGCCCGGCAGCTTGTCGAGTCCATCGAGCAATTCGTCGGCGTAGTCGGTGATCTTCAAGAACCACTGCGGAATCTCGCGTTTTTCCACCACCGCGCCGGTGCGCCAGCCGCGGCCGTCGATGACCTGCTCGTTCGCGAGCACGGTCGCATCGACCGGGTCCCAGTTCACGACCGAGTTCTTGCGATACGCCATGCCCTTCTTGAACAGGCGCACGAACATGCGCTGTTCGTGCACGTAATAATCCGGCTTGCAGGTCGCAAACTCGCGCGACCAATCGATCGCATAACCCATCGTGCGCAATTGTTCGCGCATGTGTTCGATGTTCGCGTAGGTCCACTTCGCCGGCGCGGTCTTGTTCTTGATCGCCGCGTTCTCGGCGGGCAGGCCGAAGGCGTCCCAGCCCATCGGCTGCAGGACATTCTTGCCGAGCATGCGCTGGTAGCGGCTGATGACGTCGCCGATCGTGTAGTTGCGCACGTGGCCCATGTGCAGCGCGCCGGACGGATACGGCAGCATCGACAGGCAATAGAACTTCGGCTTCGAGGCCTGATCTTGAAGATCACGCTCCTTCGCCTCGAAGGATCTGCCGTCGTTCCAGAACTTCTGCGCGGCGGCTTCCACCACCTTGAAATCGTAGATCACGTCCATCGGAGCCCTGCATGCGCCGGTCACGCCGGCTTTTCTTCGACTGCGCCCAGACTACCGCAGTGCAGCATCCCCGCCAACCCCGAAGGCTACGGTTCGGGTAGGCTAGATGCATGCCCGACACGCCACCATCCGGTTCGCAGGGCGCTTTGGCGCGATTGTTCGGCGAACTTGCCGAAGAACATCCGCTGCCGGAACGCCTCAACGCGATTCTGGACGCGGCTTGCGCGATGGCCCACACGGACACCGGAACGATAGGCTTGTACGACCCGGGAACCGATACGATCACGGCCACTGTCACCCGGCACTCCATGCCGGCCCTGTTCGCCACCCACTTCGCCCGCGGCGAAGGCCTGGCCGGCCATATCATCGTTACGTCGCAGACGTATGTGGGGCGCTATGCCGACTTGCCGCAGCCCATCGTCGAAGGCTTGCGCGAGCATCAGGTTCTGGGCGTGCCGCTGGTCTGGCAAAAACGGCTGCTCGGCTACATGGCCATGAGTCTGGAACCGCCACGCCGGTTCAAGCCCGCCGATCTGGAAATGGCGCAGGTGTTCGCCCACGCCGCCGCCGCCGCGATCGAAAACACGACCCTGCACGAACAGGCCGGACACGCCGCCGTCCTCGCCGAACGCCAGCGCCTGGCGCGCGAGCTGCACGACAACGTCACCCAGATCCTGGCCTCGATCAGCCTGCTCAGCCAGACCATCGCCTCCACGTGGAAGCGCAATCCAGCGGAGGGCGAGACGCGTGCCACGCGCCTGCAGCAATTGGCGCAGACGGCTTTTGCCGAGATGCGCATGCTGCTGCAACAACTCACGCCCGCCGAGTCGGCGGCCGCGGCACCGGCGATATCGCGCAAGAGCTTCGTCCTGCTCAGCGCCGAAAACCTGCGCACGCAGGGGCTTCCCGGCGCGCTGACCCGGCTGCTGGCATCCACCGTGCCCGAACACATCGTCGCGGCGTCGAGTTTCGCGATGTGGGAAGCGCAGCGCGAAGAACACGAACAGGCGCTGTATCGTGTGTGCCAGGAAGCCATCTCGAATTGCCTGCGCCATGCCGGCGCCCGCCGCCTGCGTGTGGAAGCCGCGGTCACCGCCGACCACGCCGTGCTGCGCGTGTCCGATGACGGCCGTGGCCTCGGCACGGATTTCCGTCCCGGCATGGGCCTTGGCAACATGCGCAGTCGGATCGAGGCGCTGCACGGCAGCTTCCGCATCGGCTCGAACAGTCCGGCCGGAACCCTGATCGAGGCGCGCCTGCCGCGTGCTGACCGCGATCCATCCGCGCGCGAGATGCAACCCTGACTTTGGTCAGTGCCGCCGCACCTGACTCGGGCACACACTTGATGCCATGACAACGAGCACTGCTACCGCAACCCCACACGCTACGGAAGACGCATCGCCGATCCGCATCATCCTGATCGACGATCATGCGGTGGTGCGCGAAGGCGTGCGCGCGGTGCTGGAAACGGATGCGGATTTCAGCGTCGTCGGCGAGTTCGGCAGCGGCAACGAGGCGCTGGTCTCGGTCGCCGCGCTGGCGCCGGATGTGGCCCTGGTCGACCTGAAAATGCCCGGGCTGTCCGCGCCGGAAACGATCGCCGCGTTGCGCGAACGCGTGCCCGGCGTGCGCGTGCTCGTGTTCACCAGCTTCGGCGAGGACGCGCTGATCCGCGCCACGCTCGATGCCGGCGCCACCGGCTACCTGCTCAAGGACGCGTTGCAGCACGATCTCATCGCCGCGATCCGCAGCGTGGCCGCCGGCGAAACCTATCTTGCACCGGCCGCGCAACGGCAATTGATGGAACTGTTGCGCAAGCCGCAGCCCGCGCGCGATGCGCTCACCGCGCGCGAAACCGACGTGCTCAAGTTGATTGCCGAGGGAATGTCGAACAAGCAGATCGGCAAGCGCTTGAGTCTCACCGAAGGCACGGTCAAGGGCTACGTCAGCCAGATCCTCGCCAAGCTGCGCCTTGAGGATCGCACCCAGATCGCGCTCTACGCCGTGCGCCACGGACTCGCCGCCGGCGTTTGAACGCGCGTCGCGGGACTTTCGGCCTACGCGCCGCCCGGTACTCGGCGTATCCTTCGACGATCATCAAGGGAGGATAACCATGCGTCTCGTTCCGCTCACCGTCGCCGTCGCGACATTGTTCGCCGTGCCCACGTTTGCACAATCGCCCAATGCATCCGTCACTGTCGTGCAGTGCGGCCACCTGATCGATGTGGTGCATGGCAAGATGCTGGGCGCCAGCACCATCATCATCGAAGCTGACCGCGTAAAAGAGGTCCTCGACGGCACTCAGCAGCGCGCCGGCGCGAACACCATTGCGCTGCCCAACGCCACCTGCATGCCCGGCCTGATCGACTCGCATACGCATCTGACGATGCAGTTCAACCGCAACAGCTATAGCGAAAAATTTCGCCTGAATCCCGCCGACTATGCGATTCGCGGCACGGTGTACGCACGACGCACGCTGGATGCCGGTTTCACGACGGTGCGCAATGTGGGCGACGAGCACAATGAATCCATCGCGCTGCGCAACGCGGTCAATGCGGGACTCGTGCCCGGTCCGAGGATCTTTGCCGCGGGCCAGATGATCGGCACCACCGGTGGCCACGCCGATCCGACCAATGGCTACCGCTGGGACTTGCAAGGCGATCCGGGCCCCAAGGACGGCATCATCGATTCGCCCGAGGATGCGTGGAAAGCCGTGCGCCAGCATTACAAGGATGGCGCGGACCTGATCAAGATCATGCCCTCCGGCGGCGTGCTGGATGAGAGCGGCAGTTCGGAAAATCCGCAGATGACGATTGCGGAAATCCAGGCCATCGTCGCCGCCGCGCACGATTACGGCTTCACCGTGGCCGCGCACGCGCACGGCGCCGAGGCGATCCGCCGCGCCGTGATCGGTGGCGTGGATTCCATCGAGCACGGCACGTTCATGAACGCCGAAGACATGAAGCTGATGCAGGAACACGGTACCTGGTACGTGCCGACCATCATCGCCGGCCAGTTCGTGATGGAAAAGGCGAAGGAAGGCTGGTATCCGCCACAGGTCGCGCGCAAGGCGATGGAGGTCGGGCCGATCATCATGCAAACCGCCGGGCGTGCCTACAAAGCCGGCGTCAAGATCGCGTTCGGCACCGACGCCGGCGTTTATCCGCACGGCGAGAACGCCAAGGAGTTCGAATACATGGTCGAAGCCGGCATGCCGCCGATGTACACGATCCAGGCCGCGACCCTGCACGCTGCGCAATTGCTCAAGCACGACAAGGACTTCGGCAGTCTGGAACCCGGCAAATTCGCCGATGTGGTGGCCGTGCCGGGCAACCCCTTGAACGACATCAAACTGATGCAAAAAGTGGAATTTGTAATGAAGGGCGGTGCCTTGATAGCCGCCCACTTATCAGGCACAACTTCTCGAATTGCCCTGTGCAATATCTGGAAGC
>DATIOA010000146.1:0-9139 GCA_035473575.1 Rudaea sp.
GTAGGCGTGCGCGCGATTGAGCAGGCCCTTGGCGGTGACGCAGGTCAGCAGCCAGGTCAGCTCCGGGATTTCCGGGATGTCGGACTGGCGGTAGAAATATACTTTTCCCGGATCCAGCCCACAGGCCAGCCAGCTCGCCGCAATTTCCAGAGTGGACTGGCGGATGCGCGCCGGATCGTCGCACTTGATGAGCGCGTGGTAATCGGCAAGAAAATAGAACGACTCCGCGCCCGGATTGCGGCTGGCCGCGATCGCCGGCCGGATCGCACCGACGTAGTTGCCCAGGTGCGGCGTGCCGGTCGTGGTGATGCCGGTGAGGATTCTGATTGGCTTGGCCATGCAACACATTCCGTAGCGCGAGTGCGCAGTTTACGCGATCGCCATGATGCGATTAACCCCGATTTTGCCCTCACCGCGTTGCATGCCCCATCGTTCCCCCGCCACGCTGGAGATTGTCATGAAAACCCTGCTGTCACTTGCCGTTGTCGCCGCCCTGTCCGTATCCGCCGCCGCGCAGGCCGGCACCCTGGTCGATGTAACCGTCGTCGACCGCGATTCCGGCGTCACCCTGCCAACGTATCAACACGACGGAAAGCTGTACATCGCTGGCACGCCCGGCCATCGCTACGGCGTGCACCTGATCAACCGCAGCAGCGTGCGCGTGCTCGCCGTGCTGTCCGTGGACGGCGTCAACGCGATCAGCGGCGAAACCGCGAATCCCGATCAATCCGGCTATGTGCTCGACGGTTACGCCAGCACCGAGGTCGACGGCTGGCGCAAATCCCTGAGCGAAGTCGCGCAGTTCAACTTTACCAATCTGGGCAACAGCTACGCGGCGCGCACCGGACGCGCGGACAACGTCGGCGTGATCGGCGTGGCGGTGTTCCGCGAAAAGCCGCTGTTCTGGCGCGAAGGTCGCATTGCGCAAGCACCGCTCGCCGACCGCTACCCGCCCGCGTCGGCGGCTGGAATGCCTGCGGCACCGGCTGCCGATTCGGCAGCACGCGCCAAGGCGGAATCCGCGCCCGCGACGGCGCAGGCCATGCGTCCGGTTCCCGCACCGCAACCCGAGGAATCGCTCGGCACCGGCCACGGCGCGCGCGAACATTCCGATGTGCGCTACACGCAATTCGTGCGCGCCCGCACGAACCCCGACGAAGTGAATTCGATCTGGTACGACAGCCAGCGCAATCTCGTCGCGCGCGGCGTGCTCCCGGCGCCGCGGCCGATCGCACGCGAGCCGCAGCCGTTCCCGAACGGGTTTGTGCCCGATCCAGCCGGCTGAGCGGACTGCCAAATCCTTCACGCGCACATAGCGGCGATAGGGCTAGACTGGCGCATGAACTGGCCCGGGGATGCCGTCATGCGCCGCTTCGCGTATTGCTTGTTGTTGCTGTTGCCGTTGTCCGTGCACGCCGTTTTTCTCGATTGCGCATTTTTCGATGGCTTCGAGAACCCAAACACGACTGATGCGGCCGCGCTGGGCGCGCTGGAAGTCCACAACTGTGCGCGCAAGACCGTGACGCCCGCCGCCAGCACGCCGATCCCGCAAATGACCTGGAATACGACGGTCGCCGGCACGGCACAAGACTGGGCGAATGGTTGCAACTATGCCCACGGTGACCACGTCGGTCTGGGGCAAAACATCTATGCGGCGGCGAGTACCGATCCCAACTTCACGGCAACGCTCACGGATGCGTCTCTGGATTGGGCCAGCGAGCAACCGTACTACAACTATGCGGCTAATACATGCAGTGCGCCCAACCCACCAGGAACCTGCGGTCATTACACACAGGCGGTCTGGAGTTCGACCGTGCAACTGGGCTGTGGCATCAAGTTCTGCACGACCGGGACCCCGTTTCCACCGCCGTTTCTAAACTGGTATTTCATCGTTTGCGATTACAACCCGGCCGGAAACAACGGCGCGCGCCCGTACTGATCACTCCCGCATCAACGTCGACTTGCCGAACAGGCTTTCGACGAGGTCGACGGCGAGCTTGCCGGTCTGGTTGCGATTATCCAACGATGGATTGAGTTCGACGATGTCGAGCGAACCCAAGCGGCCGCTGTCAGCGATCATCTCCATGACGAGTTGCGCCTCGCGATAGTTCGGTCCGCCGGGCACGGTGGTGCCGACGCCGGGGGCGATGTCCGGATCGAGAAAATCCACGTCGAAGCTCACGTGCAGGTGCGTGTTCGCATCCATGCCAGCGAGCGCGGCTTCCATCGTGCGGCGCATGCCGACCTCGTCGATGTAGCGCATGTCGAACACGGTCAGGCCCTGGTCGTGGACGAGGCGCTTTTCGCCGGAATCGACGGAGCGGATGCCGACCTGGCGGATGCAGGCGGGATCGATCGCCGGCGCCGCGCCGCCGAGTTCGGTCAGCTCGCGCGGGCCGAGTCCGCACAGGCAGGCCACGGGCATGCCGTGGATGTTGCCCGACGGCGTGATCTGCGAGGTGTTGAAATCGGCATGCGCATCCAGCCACAGCACGCGCAGCGTCTTGCCTTCCTTGCGGCAATGGTTGGCGACCGCGGTAATCGAGCCGATGCCCAGGCTGTGGTCGCCGCCGAGCAGGATCGGCAGGCGCTTGCGCTCGAGTTCGCCACCGACCGCGCGCATGACCTCGCGGTTCCACTCCGTGACCTGGGTCAGGTGGCGATAGCCGGCGCTCGGCGGCAGCCACGGGTTGAGCGGGCCGAACAGGTTGCCGCGATCGGCCACGTCGAGACCGCGTGCGATCAACGCCTCGGCGATGCCGGCCACGCGCAGCGCTTCGGGGCCCATGCTGGCGCCGCGGTCGCCGGCACCGATGTCGGTGGGCGCGCCGATCAGGGATACGGGTGGAAAATGTCGCATGACGTACTCAATGGATGCGCGATAATTGCCGGCATAGGATAGCGGCACGCTCTTCGCAACGCACCTGCATCCGGCGCCCGCTCGCGCTACACTCGACGATGTCACCGTCGAGTACGGCGCATCCCCAACGAACGCAAGGAGAATCCCGTGAGCGGACTCGTCGACAACGTGCTGTCCAACCTCGGTCCCGACCAGATCAGCGCGATCGCGGCCAAGCTCGGCGTCGATCCGGCGCAAGCGCAATCGGCCATCGAACACGCCGTGCCGGTTATCGTCGGCGGCATGGCGCAAAATGCGAGCACGGCGCAAGGCGCGAACGCGCTGAACAATGCGCTCGGCGCGCATGGCGGCGATCTGTCGAACATCCTCGGCGGCCTGCTCGGCGGCGGCGCGGGTTCCGGCATCGGCGGCGCGATCCTCGGCCATGTGTTCGGCGGCAATCAGGGCGCGGTCAACCAGGGCCTGGGCCAGGCCACCGGCCTGGGCCAGCAGAACGCCGGACAACTCATGGCCATCCTCGCACCGCTGGTGATGGGCGCACTGGCCAATCACGCGCAGGGCCAAGGCGTGGGTGCCGGCGGACTCGGCGGAATGCTCGCGCAGGAAGTCCAGCAAGTGCAGCAGCAGGGCGGCAGCGCGGGCGGCCTGCTCAATTCGGTGTTGAGCAACAGCGGCGGACTGGCCGGCATCCTGCAAAGCGCGGGCGGTCTGCTCGGTGCGTTCACCAAGCGCTGAAAGCTTGCACTGAATCACGGTGCCGCGATCCCCGTACTGGCAGAGTAACCAAATGCGGGGAATCCTGATTCTTGCCACGGCGCTGCTCGCGCTCGCGCCGGCGGCGCATGCGGCGACGGCGATCGTCAATGTCGGCGGCGCCTTCAATGCGTTTTCGCCGCAGACGATTACGATCGATCCCGGCGACAGGGTCACGTTCGTCAACAAGGGCGGCTACCACAATGCCGTCGCCGACAACGGTTCCTTCCGCTGCGCGCAAGGCTGCGACGGCGACGGCAAGGGCGGCAGCGGCAGTGCCAGCAGCAAGAACTGGACGGCAAGTGTCACCTTCGCCACGCCCGGCACGTTCGGCTATTTCTGCGAAATCCACGGCGCCCCGGGCGCCGGCATGTACGGCACGATCGTGGTGCGTGCACCGCAGGCACTCGTGCCCGCGCCCACGCCGGGTCTCGGCGCGGGACTTGCGTTGCTGTTGGCTGGCGCGCTGGCGCTGGCCGGGGCGCTGCAATTCAGACGAAGGAGAGGTACTTCGTGCTGAAATTGCCGAGGTTGGGAAACACCGTGCCGATGTCGCTGTCGCTGATGCCGAACCACCTCGCCAGCGTCGCCGCGTATTGATCCACCGCCGTGGTCGGAATGATGCGGCCGTAGCCGTCGCCGGAATCGTTGAGGTTCTGCGAATAGCCGGTGACGGAATCGTCCACGTTCGGGTTGCTCATGCTTGGCATGACGAGGCCGAATTTCGCCGACGCGCCGGAAAAACCGCAGCCGTTGCCGTAGAACTTGCCGCCCTGCACCGCGCCGCCCACGACGAAATGGTGCGAACCCCAGCCGTGGTCGGTGCCGCCGTCGTTGCTGGTCATGGTGCGGCCGAAATCCGAACAGGTGAAGGCGGTCGCCTTGTCCGCCAGGCCGACGCTGTTCAAGGCGTTGTAGAAACCGGCGAGCGAGCGCGACAGCAGTGGCAGGATGTCCTTGTGCGTGACGATCTCGTTGCTGTGCGTGTCGTAGCCGCCGGTGCTGACGAAGAACACCTGTCGCGACAAACCGGAATAACCGGGCACGTTGTTGGCCGCGGCCCAGATCAATTTCGCGACCGTCTGCAACTGCGTGTCCAGATCGCCGTGGGTCGACAGCGCATCGGGAAACTGATCGTAGGCATTGAAGACCGGCGCGTTCGTGAGGGCGCCGTTGATGATGCCGGCCGTGGCGATGGAATGGCCCATCGAATTGGCGAAAGCGCGCTCCAGCACGTTCGCCTGCGTGTTGGCCGCTTGCAGGTTGCAGAAAGCCGCGACCGCACCGGAATCGTAGGCACCGGTTGGATCGCACAGACCCGAACCGTTGCCGGCGTTGTTGTATCCGAGAAAATTCACCGTGGTGGCGCTGTCCGAACTCATGTCGTAGGCGTTCACGTCCTGCCCTCGCGTATAGATGTCGCCGCCGTTCACGGCCAGCAGGATGGGGGTGCCGGGCGGATTGACCCCGGCGACCATGTCGGCAAGGCGTCCGCCCCAACCTGTCACCGGCAGGTTGCTTGGCGGCGAGGATTGCCAGTAGTTGGTTTGGTCGGAATGCGAAAACAGTTGCGGCGGCAGCGCGTAGTTGTCGCTCTGGTAGTTCGCTTGCGTCGTCGGCCGCACCAGCGTGCCGACATTCGCGACGACCGCCGCCCGCCCCGCGTTGAACACGCTGGCGAGGTCAGCGCTTTTGTTCGTGGCATTGCCCGGGATCGCCTGCGGTCCCATGCCGGGATTGAGCGCGTACTGGATGCCGTCCAGCGAACTGCCGATGGGGTCGTTCAACGGATTCAACGTCGATCGCCCCAGATCCGGTTTCGTGGTATCGAAAGCCAGTTGTGAACGCACCCCGCCGCTGGCGTAGAAGCCATTGAACGCGGTCTGCGTGTACGGCACTACCATGTTGAAGCTGTCGTTGCCGCCGTACAGGAATACGCAGACGAGTGCCTTGTAATCGCCGGCCGCGAAGCTGTAGCGCGAATGCGCCGCCGCCTGCAGCAATTGCATCTGACCGAAAGCCGAATACAGGCTCGCTCCACCGAGCGCGGCGCTGAGCGTGTCCTTGATGAATTTGCGGCGATCGTAGCCCATGGTGGTGGTGCTCCTACTTCTGAATCATGTATTCGGGTGAGGTAAGCACGAGATACAGCGCGCGGTAGACGCGCTGCAAACGCCAATCCGGAACCTGCGAGCTTGCCCAACTCGAGTCGATGGTGTTGAGATAGCTCACCAATTGATCGCGCATGTACGGCGACATCTGCCCGGACATGAAACGGATGTTGTAGGCGTCCACCAGCCGATTCGACGGATCCGCGCTGCCGCCGCTGCCACTGCCGGCAAGGGCCTTGTCCTGCGCGTAGTTGACCATGACGTCGCCGAAATCGTCGTTCGGATCGCAGGCCTCGGCAAGATCATGATCGCCGTAATACGCATTGCGGGCAAACGTGTTGTTGGTCGCCGCGACGATGCTGTCGGTGGCGATCTGGAATTCCGGACCGACCAGTCCGCGTGCCGACATTTCCCCCGACGGCACGAAGCTTGGCTTGAAGAAATTGAACACGGTCGGCGCATCGAGCGCGGCCTGGTCGACGCCAACGCCCCAGGAAACGCTGTAGTCGGCGGACCATGCCGTGTCGTAGCCGGCATAGCGATACGGCTGGTTGGCATACATGCTGGCAGAAGAATTGCCGCTGGCCGCGATATTCAGGCCGCATTTGTGCTGCGCGCCCATGGCGCGCCAGAAATGCGTCAGCGTAAGCAAGGGCTCGCGCAACTTGCCGAAGGATTCCGGATCGTGGAACTGGCCGTAGCGGGCTTCCGGGTCGAGCAGGATTGCCTGCACCACGGCCTGCAATTGGGTGGAGCTGGTGCGGTTGTCGTTGAATATCTTGGCGACGCGCGCCACGTAGGCCGGAGTCGGATTGCTCGTCACCAGGCGCATGATCAACTGCTTGGCGATGAATGGCCCAACATTCGGATGATTGAAGATGTTGTCCAGCGCAAACGCGAGGTCGCTCGCCGCAGTGCCTCCAGGGCCGAGCATGCCGGGGGACGACTCGCCGGAACTCATCGCCGCGCCGGTGTAGTACAGCAACTGCTTGTGCGCGGTGTCGTTCACCGCATCCGTGCCGTTGTCGTGGTAGCTCGGATCGCCGGGATCCGGGTAATTGACGACATCGAACGCGATCATGGGTTTGAGAAAGGCGTCGGGTTCCTCGTACGGCGAGAAACAATCGGTGAAATGATCGCTGAAAGTGCCGTTCCACACCGGCGGCGCATTGTTCGGATAGTTGTAATTCTTGTCGCAATCGGCCCAGTTCCAGCCGGTGAACACGTGCGCGAAATTCGTGATCGTGTTTTGGTCGTAGGTCGGTATCGGCTTGCCGGCGCCGTCGCGTTGCGGCGTGCCGTCGGGATTGAGCATCACCAGGCCGACGCTGAACAACTGGTTGATCTCGCGGCCGTAGTTTTCGTCCGGATGCACGTTCTGCGACAAGTCCGCGCGCCGGTTGCCGACCGCGTTCAGGTACTCGCCCATCGCCGCGCTCAAGGTGACATCCTGCAGCAACTGGCGATAGTTGCCGAACGCGTTCTTGATCAGCAGGTCGTAGTAGCCCGCCATGCCGCGCGCATAGCCGTCGAGGGTCGGGTTTTGCCGGGAAATGACCAGGATCTCGCTCAGCGCGAACGCCACGCGCTGGCGCAGCTGGTCGGTGTGGTTGTAGGCGCTGTTCGTCGGAAACTGCGGATCCTTGCCGCCAAGCGCGCCCTGGAACCACGCTTCCTGCCGATTGTTCTGGCCGACATCTTCATGCAGGACATTCCCCACCCAGTTCAGGTAGGCGGAATTGACCTGGCCCGGGCGATCGGTGATTTCGTAGGTTGGCGTCGCCGTAAATTGCTGGTTGAGCCAGCCCACGTAGCCGAGCGTGCGCAGGTTCGCGATATCGGCATCGGTCGGCCCGAACGTGGCCTGCGCGAGGATGCGCGCGGCATCCGCCGCGCTGACATTGGCCGTACCGGTTGAGGTGAAGCCGTTGTAGCCGTCGTGGAAGATCGGATCGGGGAAATGGCTGAGCTGCGCCTGTGCCGTGGCTGCGGTTGCAAAGCCGGACACGCACAGCGCAGCGAACAGGCGCATTACGCCAGGCCGGACTGCAGCAACGTACGAACGCATCGCAGCGCTCCCGCGCGTATGGTTCGCGCAAGCTAGCAAATTCGCGGTTAGCGAATGATGACGATGCGCACATTCGATTTGTGCGCGTGGTCGCAATCGGCAGGGAGCGCTGGAGACGGGATTGGTGCCGGTAGAGGGAATTGAACCCCCGACCTACCGCTTACAAGGCGGTTGCTCTACCCCTGAGCTATACCGGCAGCACACGACACGCCGCGCATTTTCGCACGAATCCACGCACCGGTCAGAAGCACGTCACCGATTGCTGGCGCAGCTCGAGCTGGGAATTGACATGGTTGCGCCAATCCACCGGATGCACGCTGTTCTGGGCGAAATCCACCCAATACACCGGCAGATCCTCGGTGCGCGCGATCAGTTGCGGGGCGAAGCCGAGCGCGGCGATTTCGTTCAGGCGTTTCTGCGCATTCGCCTGTTCGTGGAACAGGCCGAGCGAGATCGTGTTCTGCTGGTCGCCCGCGGTGACGACGTAGTAGTCGCGCACGCCCTTGGACGACAACGCCCGCGCCAGCGTCAGCGCTTTCTCGCGGCTCGGCTGCGCGGGCAGGAACACCCAGAAGCCGCGCGTCTCGGTGGTGTGCGCGTCGCGGTACTGGATGCGCGGCACCAGCGGTGTGAGCGAATTGAGCGCGGCGCGCATGTCGGCCTGGGTCGGGAACGGGCCGATGCTCATGCAGGTTTCGTTGCGCAGGTCGGCGGCGGCCTCGGGGGCGCTCGCCAGTTCCGCCGCGTTCGCGTCGCTGCCGCGGTCGCGCTCGGACAGCAGCATGAGTTCGGCCACGCCCGGATCGGTCGGCGCGAACGCGCGCGCCAGCGGTTGCGGGGCAAGGAACAACCACGCCGTCACGCCGATATTCAGCGCCAGCAGCAGCAGGAACAACAGTCGGACGAACATCACGATTCCAACGGCGGCGCATTCGCCGCCTCGCAGCACGCGATTCTAGCCGAGGCCACGGCCCGCGCGCTCACGCGCCGGCATCGGCAAGCCGCGCCAGGCCGCGCAACACGAGTTCGGCATCGATGCGATGCGATGCCTCGATCAATGGGGAAAGTTTCGCCGCGCCGCCGCCGGTCAGGATCAGCGTGGGCGTGTCGTCCAATCGGCGTGCGGTTTGCGCGAGGAAGCGCCCGATCAATGCCGCTGCGGACAACCAGGTTCCGGATTCGATCGCATCGGCGCTGTTGTCCGCGATTTCCACCACGCGGCCAGCGGGCACGGCGACCAGGCGCGCGGTGCCGCCGCGCAGGGCGTCCTGCGCCAACTGCGGACCGGCGGCGATGAGCCCACCCAGTTGCGCGCCATCGGCGGCGAGCGCGTCCAGGGTCAGGGCC
>DATIOA010000147.1:0-12103 GCA_035473575.1 Rudaea sp.
CCGACCAGGGTGCTGCCGCGATAAATCGGCACGCTGCCGGGGAAAACCTGAATGCCATTCGGCAGGTGCGGACTGGCCGTACAGAACGGCGTCGCCGCGGGTACGTTGTCGGCACTGATCGCAAAGCCCTGTGCACTCAGATAACCGACCAGGTTCAGCGCGACCGCGTTGTAGACGAGGTCCAATTGCAGACCTTCCTGGAACGGACTCCACTGCGCGAGAGGGTGACTGAACGGACCATTCGGGTTGCCGTCGACGCCATCCGGGAAGAACGGCCGCGACATGTTGCCGCCGGCGCGGTCGGTAAAGGCGAAGTTGCCGGTCAGCGCTAGCGGCATGCCGAGAAACGCGCGCACGGCGGAAACGTAATCGCCCAAGTTGCCCTGCGCGACGGTGGTGAACGTCGCCTTCTTGTTGGCGTAGTCGAGGCTGTCGGCGAAGTAGTTCGCGGGCGCCAGCGATTGCAGTACGTCGGCGGCATAGCTGCCGGAGTTGAATGCCGCGGTGCGCGCCTTCTGCAGCGACACGTCTATGCCGAAAATTGGCGCGTCGCGCGTGCGCGCGAAGGCGAGCGCAACGCCGTTCGTGTCGACGACGGAAACCGATACCCGCGCCTGGCTGCCGAGCGGATTGCGGATCTGCGCGCGCGCCCGGTTCGCGATCGTCAGCGCCTGCTGCTCGATCGTCTGCACTTCCTGCGCGGTCAGTGCGTTCGCGCCGTCGGTGCCGGCGATCGGCGGATAGCGATTGTCGCCGTGGCCGTCGTCGAGGACGAACGCATCGAGTCCCGGGTAGAAGGCGTCGTCCGGGCGGATGCCGGAAGCGACCTGGCCGAAGGCCGTGCCGGTGAGGATCGCGCTGCCGTCGAAGTAGCCCGGCACCTTCATCAGCGAACCCGAGAGCGTGGAATACGCTGCTGCGCTTTGCGGATGCGAGCCGAGGTCGGAGTAGCCGACATCGCTGAAGCGCAAAGTGATGCCGCCGGCGGTGATCGTGTCGGCGCGGCGGTCAGCGGGTGCGCCGAAGCCGTAGGTGCCGGCCATCGCGATCAACTCATCGATGTTGCGATCCTTGTCCATCACGTTCGGATCGAGGCCATACACGCCATCGGCGGCGATACCAATGCCGCCAACCGGTGTTCCACTTTTGTACAAAGGGAATCCGCCCGGATCGGCGGCAAGGCCGAGCGGCGAATTGTGCGGACCGACGCCGGTGCCTGCGGAAAAATGCGTGGCGAGGTCGGAGCAGGGCAGTTGCGAGAACTGCACGCCGAACAGCGGGCCGGCGGGCGTGCCCTGCACGCCGGGGTTGAAATGTTCCTGCACGATCTGGCTGGCGGTGCGCGTGGAAAACGCGTTGCCCTCGCTGGACAGGTAAGCGCCGGTGACGGCTTTCGCGATCGCCGCCAATTCGCTCGGCACGGCCAGGCCTTCGAGGCCGCCGACGACGGCTCGACCCGAGGTGATCGTCATCGTGACCGGCGCGCCCGTCATGCGATAGACGGCGAGTACGTTGCCGACGCGGTCGACCACGGCGATGACGGCGGGCTTGCCCTGCGACTGCGCTTCGGCCGCGGCTTGGGCGACGACGGTCTGCACGTCGGCGCTGCTGAGAAAGGTTTGCGCATTCGCGCACGATCCGGTGCAGCCGGAATCCGGGGTGGATTGCGGCGGGGGCGGCGCGGTACCTTCGGTACTGGCCGAATTGCTGCCGCCGCCGCAGCCGGTGAATGCCGCGATGGCAAGCGCCAGCCACAAAATCCTGTTCGTGCGCATCGCTCTTCTCCCCAAGCGCGGTGCCTTGCGCCGCTCTACCTCAGCACTGGCGCTGCCTGTTCCCCTGTCCCGCGATGATAACCCAAGGCAGGGTCATAACGTACCCATCTTCAGCGTCGGCGACTGGTGATAATCGTGGCAGGCTATGCACGTCGTCGCGACTTTGTCCCTGGCCTTGGCACCGGCGTGGCAAGTGCGGCAGTTGGCGATGCCGGGAATCAGCAGGTCGCTGGATTGTGCGGACTTCGGCGCACCGGCATGGCAGTCCTCGCATTTGACCGTGCCGTGCTTGGCGTGAGTGAACCGGGCGTCCGCGTACCACACGCCGGACACGCGCACCGGCGCGACGTGCCAGGTGTCGTCCGCCGTGCGCGGTGCGGTGACCTTGTGGCAGGTGCTGCAGGCCTTGCCGGTGAACAGGCTGTCGGTGGCTTCGCTCGCGCGCTGGCGCGCCCAGGCGAGGGCTTCCTGCTGTTGTTGCTGCGACAAGGGCGGCGCTCCGGGGCGGCGGCGTTGCTGCACGATGTCGGGCGAGCGTGCATCCTGGTAGCCGCCTTCCAGCGCGACCTTGGCGTAGTACTCGTTCAGGGTGTAGGCGACTGCCGCGACCTTGCCATGCGGCACTTCGCGATCCGGCGCGAGCGTGTCGAAGCCGAGCTTGTGGCAGTCGTGGCACATGGCCTCGAAATTCACCGGACGCATCTTCGCGCCGCCGGCATCCGGCACGTGGCAGGTGGCGCAGGTGAGCACGCGATGGCCGTTCGGCGTGTTCACTCCGTCGGGTTTCAGGTGTTTCTCATGGTTGAACTTGAGGCCTGAATTTTCCTTCAGGTCCGCGGCCCAGGTCGTGCGCTGCGGCGCGAATTTGCCGTTCGCGTCCCACTGCGGAAGGTTCACCTTGAACTCCGGATGATTCGTGCCGAAGTCGCTGACATCGGCGAACGTGCTGGCGCCTTTGGTGCGTGCTTTCAGGTCGATATGGCAATCCGAGCATAGGCGCTGGTCGGTGCGGATCAGGCCGCGCAAGCCTTGATGATCCTGATGGCAGCTGCGGCATTGCGCATTGCCGAGCTGCGGCAGGTTGAATTTGGCCGGATCGGCATGCGCGGCGGTGTTCGCGTGGCAGGCGAGGCAGGCCTTGTCGCGTACGGTCAGGAAAGCGCTCTGATGGCACTTCGTGCAGTCGCTGGAGAAAAAGTGATGCGCGGCGTCGAGCGTGCCGGGATTCCAGCTTTGCGTGCTTGGCAGCAGCGGCACGCGCCGCAACATCTCGCCGAAGCCGGGCACGAAGTGGCCGATCATCGGCAGGGCCAGGCCGAACACGAGGATCGCCGTGAACAGGATCCACGACGGCCGGCGTTTGCTCAGTCCCGTTTGCGCCAGTCGCGTCGGCTTGGCGCGCTGCGCGCTTTCGGCTTGCTGTTCGCTCTTGTCCAGCGTCGATACTTCCACCGCGGCGTCGTAATCCTGCGGCGCGGCGAGCAGGGTCAGGCGCGTATTGCCGATCGCCACCACGGCGCCGGCATCGGCGGTGGTGGTGTAGGTGATCGCGTCGTTGACGCGGATGCCGGCGAGGATCAGCGATTCGATCTTGTACTGACCGCTGGCAAGCTGGGTCACGCGCGCGTGGTTGAGCGCGACGCGCAGATCCGGCAGGAAAATCGCCTGGTCCGCCGCACGCCCGATCGTGAGCACGTCGCCGTAGTGGACGTCCTCCTCGTAGGAGACGGCGCCCTTGCCCTTCTTCAATACTCGGCGGATCAGCCAGCGCATGCGTATCGTCTACCAATAAAAGAATGAAGACACGATGTGCGCGATCAACGCCGCCAGCAGCGCGAACGACAACGGCACGTGGATATACAGCCAGATCTCCATCATTGCCTGGTACTGCATATCGCGCGCGACTTTGGTCGCGAGGCCCTTCTTGCGCGAGATCAGGTCGATCAGCGAGCGCATCGCCTCGCCCTGCTTGTCGGTGGCGCGACCGGCGAGAAAATCGACCATCGCGAACATCGTCGGCATTTCCGTGGTCTTCATCTCCGAGCGATTGTCGCGTTCGGCAAGCGTCTTGTGCAGCGAGTCGAGCGCGATATCCGAACCGTCGCGCGCACGCAGTTGCGTCCACACGCCGCCGCCCAGGCGCGTGTTCTGGATCGACCGCAACACGACCGCGTGGATCTTCGGATCGATGCCGTCCGCCAGGGCGAGCGCGTTCTGGTCGATCTCGGCGACTTCGTCGAGCATGGCCACGCGCGTGGCGCTATCGCGATTGCGCGTCATCAGGTTCGGATAGCGCAGATAAACGTAGACCCCGAAAAAACCCGAGAAGATCACCACGAGCATGAGTACGAAGGCGAGGGTGTGGATGTTCCAGCCGAACTGGAATCCGCTGTGCAGCAGCACGATCAGAATGAGCGACGTGCCCAGGTAGATATGCGCCGACAGCCAACCGCGCAGCGTGCCGGGACTGTTGCGGTAGTTGCGCTTGCGCATGCCGAACAGCATCAGCCAGACGATGAGCGCGGCGCCGACGGTGCCCAGCGTGTAGCCGAGCCAGGTGCCGCCGTTCGGTGGACCGCCAGGATCGTAGGTGATGTACGCGATCAGCGAGGCGAGCGTGAGTGCCAGCGCGATCCACAGATAGCGCGATTTGGCGTAGGTGAGGATGGAATCGTGGCTGGCCATCAGCTTCGCGATTGCGCGTAGGCCGGGAATTCCTCCGGCGAGATGCGGATCGCCGCGCCGGTCGGGCAGGAACGCACGCAGGCCGGGCCGCCGTGCACGTCCTTGCACATGTCGCACTTGACCGCCTTCTTGATTTCGCCCTCGGCGTGATCGTGCGCGTCGTGCGGCGCCTCGCCCGGGCCGGGGCCGCGGCCGAACAGCAGCCACTGGATCAGCCCGGGCTTCTTCGGCGGCTTGTACGCCATGTGGATCACGCCGTACGGGCAGTTGCGCTCGCAGTTGCCGCAGCCGATGCAGTTGTCGGCGATGAACACCTCGCCGTTCGGTGCGCGATGGATTGCGTCCGGTGGGCAATCCTTCATGCAATGCGGATGCTCGCAGTGCCGGCACGAGGTCGGTACGTGCACGCTGGCGAAAGTCGGACCGGCCTCGCGGTTCAGGCGCGACGTGCCGCCGTGCGTTTCTGCGCAGGCTTTTTCGCAGTTGTCGCAGCGCACGCACAGCGATTCGTCGATCAACAATATGTCGGTCGCCTCGCCGGCGCCCTGCGCGAGCAGGAACGAGATGATGTCGCCGCCGGTCGGCATCGCCTGCATCGCCAGGTTCGCCGCGGTGCGCTGGCGGTATTCGGATTGCAGGCGCAGGCGCAGCACCGGAATGCGTTTGACGAGCTTCTTGAACGATTCGCCGTCCAGGCGCACGGTCTCGCTGGCGATCGCCGCGCGCGCCGTCGCCGAACGCCGCGACTCGCCCATCAAGGCCATCTCGCCGACGTAGTTGCCGGCGGGCACATAGCTGAGTACCACGTCCTTGCCGCCGATGTTGCGCGAAATCGTGAGCGAGCCGACGCGCACGAGGTGCAAGCAGTCGCCGACTTCGCCCTCGTTGAACAACACGTCGCCGGCCTTGAAGCGCTCCAGCCGCGACGCGGCGACCACGTCGGCGAGCTGTTCGGCGGAGGCTTCCGGGGCGAAGCGCGATTGCAGCGCGCGCAGGATGAACACCTCGTCGATGCCGCGCTTCACCGCTTCAACCGAGGCGATCAGGCGGTTCATCGAGCGCCGCGGCGTCTCGATCAGCACGCAGTTCGCGCCGGCAACGATCGTCGCCGAGCGGCGGCGTCCGGAAATCAGGCTCATCTCGCCGAAGAACTCGCCGCGGCGCAGCGTGATGCGCTTGTTCGCGGCTTCGTCGACGACCACCTGCACGTCGCCATCGACGATGCTGAAAAACGTGTTCGTGTAGTCGTTGCGCGTGAAGATCGTCTCGCCTGGCGCCGGCGTGCGGATATCCGAATCGAGCATGAATTCGCGCAGTTGCAAAGGCGTGATGCTGGCCAGCAGCGGCACGTTCTTCTGGATGCGCGCCAGCGCCTCATCGACCGAGCGGAAGCCCGGCATCTTGGCGAACTTGGCCTTGAGCAACGGCGCGTCGGCGGGCTCGACCTTGTTGCCGAGGATGTATTCGATGACCTCGTAGCCCTGGTTCATCGCCTGCTTGATCAGCGGATATCCGCCGAGCGCGCCGACGATGTACAGGCCCTTCACGTTGGATTCGTACTGCGAACTGATCGCCGGTACCGCGGCCGGATCCTTGTTCGGGAACGTCACCCCACAGGCTTCGACGAAGCTGCGCGGCGCGGTCGCGCCGAGGCGGGCGATGATGCGATCGATCAGGATCTGTGCCTTGCCGCTGGCGGTATTCAGGATCAGCCGTCCCGGCTTGCGGCCGACACTGAGCGCGTCGACGCGCTCGGGTCCGGAGTTGTAGTAACACTCGATGCGGCCATCGTCGATGGCCTTGAGGATGGCCTGCTCGTTGCCTTTCTTGGCGCGCGCGAACTCGTCCTTGCGGTTGACGATGACGACGTTGTTCTGCTTGGCCAGCGCCACCGCGTTCTCGATCGCTGCGTCGCCGGCGCCGATCACGACGATGGTTTCGCCGGAGTATTCGTCCGGATCGTCGAGCTGGTATTGCACGAAGGGCAGGTCCTCGCCCGGCACGCCGAGCTTGCGGATGTTGCCTTGCAGGCCGATGCCGAGGACGACGAAATCCGCGGCGATGGCTTGGCCGTTCGTGCACTTCAATTCGAAACCGCCGCCCGGCGCCTGCTTGATCGCGCTCACCTCGTGGCCGTGGCGTGCGTTGATTTTCAGCCGCGCCGCGGATTCGTCCCAGGCGCCGAGGATGGTTTCGCGCGAACCGGCCTTGAATGGCACCGGCGAGCGCAGCGGCAGGATGCCGGGTTCGTCCATCACGAACTTGCCCTTCTGGTAGCGGAAGATTGTGTTCGACAGATGTGGCTCGGCCTCGAGCAGTACATGCGATTCGCCGCGCTCGGCCGCGCGCGCCGCGGCGGAAAGCCCGCCCGGCCCGGAACCGACGATGGCGATTTTGAATTTTTCGGCCACACACCCTCCTTGCGTCGATGATACCGAATGTACCAGCCGTCCGCGCGATCTATGCGATCATGCCGCGATGACGGAATTCCTCGCCGACACCGGTGCCTGCGTCGAGCGCATCCTCGCCCATGCGCGCGGGGCGCTGAAGCTCGCCACGCCTTTGGGGTTGGGCAAGCCGAACGTGCTGCTCAACGCGATATACGCCGCCGCGGCGCGCGATGCTTCGTTGAAGCTCGACATCTACACCGCATTGTCGCTGGCGCGCCCGGCAGCGAAGAGCGATCTGGAGCGGCGCTTCCTCGGGCCATTTCTCGATCGACATTTCGGCAAGGACTATCCGGACCTGGCTTGGGTCGCGGCGCAGCATGCGGACGCGCTGCCGGAAAACATCCGCATCCACGAGTTCTATCTGCAGTCCGGCGCCATGCTTGGAGTGGGACAGTCGCAGCGCGACTATGCCAGCCTGAACTACACCCACGTCGCGCGCGACCTGGCCGGGGCTGGCATCAATGTCGTCACGCAAATCATCGCCGTGCGCGGGCAGGGCGCGCAACGGCAATACAGTCTGGCCTGCAATCCCGACACCACGGCGGATTTCCTCGAGCGCATCGCTGCGATTGGCGCAATGCGCCCGCTCGTCGTCGGCGTGATCCATCCCGATCTTGCGTTCGTCGGCAACGAGGCGGAGGTCGATGCGTCATTTTTTGACATCGTGCTGGACACGCCTGAATCCGCGCACACGCTGTTCGCGCTGCCGCGCACGCCGGTGGATACCGCCGAATTTGCGCTCGGCCTGCGCGCGAGCACGCTGGTGCGCGACGGCGGCACCTTGCAGATCGGCATCGGCGTTCTGTCCGACGCGCTCGTCCACGCGCTGTTGCTGCGCCACCAGCACAATGCGGATTACGGTGCGGTGCTGACGGCGCTCGGCAACATCGATGCGGAATCGTCGGCGCGCTGCGGCAGCTCCGGCCCCTTCGCGCGCGGCCTGTACGGCGCCAGCGAAATGGTCATGGACGGCTTCATGCACCTGGCGCGCGCCGGTATTTTGTCGCGCCGCGTGTTCGACGATATCGACGTCGAAAAGGCGCTGGCCACGGGCCGCGACGTCGATGTAACCGGTCGTACCGACGGTCGCTATCTGCGCGGCGCGTTCTATCTGGGCTCCACGGATTTTTACGACTGGCTGCGCGGATTGCGGGGCGCGGATTTCGACGGCCTGTCGATGACGCGCGTATCCGACATCAATCAACTTTACGGTGGCCGCGAAACGCTCGATGCGCTGCAACGCCGCGACGCGCGCTTCTTCAACACCTGCATGATGGCGACCCTGCTTGGTGCGGCGGTGTCCGACACGCTGGAAAACGGCCAGGTCGTCAGCGGCGTCGGCGGCCAGTACAACTTCGTCGCGATGGCGCACGCGCTGGAAGGCGGACGTTCGATCCTGCTGCTGCGCGCCACGCGCACGAGCGGCGGCGAACTGCGCTCGAACATCGTCTGGAATTATGGCCAGACCACAATTCCGCGCCATTTGCGCGACATCTACGCGACCGAATACGGCGTGGCCGACCTGCGCGGCAAGTCCGACGAGGATTGCATCATCGCCATGTTGGGTATCGCCGATGCGCGTTTCATCGACGCGCTGGCCGCGCAGGCAAAAGCCGCCGGCAAGCTGCGCCGCGGTTTCGCCGTGCCTGCCGCGTGGCGCGATAACACGCCGGCGCGACTGGCCGCGGCATTGGCGCCGCACCGCGAACGCTTTCCGCGCTTTCCGTTCGGCAGCGATTTCGACGAGGTCGAACTGCGGCTGCTGCCTGCATTGCAGCGTTTGCAAGCGTTGACGTCGAGCAAGCTGCGTCTGCTGGCCTTCGCGATTGGCTCGCTGCTGAACGGCGTCACGCGCGAGCAAGACCTGCCATTGCTCGAGCGCCTGGGCTTGGCACGGCCGCGCGGACTGGCCGAACGCCTGTTGCGCCGCGTGGTGGAGCGGGCCTTGCGCGGCGCCTGACCGGGCTGCCTGCGGCGTTCAGGAGTATACTTGCGCCCCGATGCACAGGGGTCGGCGATGAGTGCGTTGTTCGAACGATTGGCCAGCGGGCTGCCGGAACGGCATGTTCCGCGCCGCAACTCGTTCGCCAGCGACGCCAAGTCCCTGCGCCAGTGGCTGGCGCAATTGCCGTTGGCGAATCCGGGCGCGACAGCCCGCCTGCTGATCTCCGCGCTGCGCGAGATGAACCAGCTGCGCATCGATGCGCAACAACGCATCGATGCTCTGGAAATGCTGCGCGAACCGATCGGCAATATTGTGAGCGTGCTGGTCAAGCAGGTGCTGGGCGACAGTTTCCCGCTGCCGCCGCAGAAGCAGCAACTCGGGCAACTCGCGCAGGATTTCGAACACGAGCTGGCGCTGGGCTACTGCGCGGCAATCTACGATCTGTGCGCGCCAGCGGGCGCCGTGCCGTTCCTGCGCGGCAAATCCGTCGCGCTGGCATTGACGCGCGCACTCCAGCACCGGGGCGGCAGCCTGTACCAGACTTACCTGCGCTACCACGCGCCGCCGCCGGGCGCCTGGCAGAACCTGCACGACCTGTTCGGTTTCGCCACGGCCGTCGGTGCCGACGAGAAGCCGGTGCCGGATCCGCGCGGCGGCACCACGACCGTGCGCCAGGTCTACATTCATTCCCTGCTGTTCGCACTTTCCAATCCGTACCGGTTCACGCAGCGTGAGAACGGCGATATCTACGCCCTGACGCGGATTTGTGCCGAGCATTGCGAACTGCGCGAGGGCCGCGCGCCGGCCGGGGCGATCGCGATCCGCACCGACAGCGACCGCAGCCCGGGTTATCTGCCGGAGGAGCGCGAGGAACCGGACGTGGATTCCTGGGCGCTGGAAATCAGCGGTCTGTTGCGCTTCCTCGAAAGCCACCTGGCCTTGTTGCTGCCGGGTACGCAGACGACGGAATTCGGCACCCGTGCTGCGGCGGTCAGCGTAACGACGGATTTCGTCGCGCGCCTCATGCATGCCTGGCAGAGCGGCAGCGACCGTGGCCAGCCGCGCCTGCCGGCAGGACATGCGCTCGACACGGTCATCGGCCTGCACGATCTGCACTACGTGCTGGCCGGGAACATGGATTTCGAAGGTTTCCTGGTCAAGACACGTGGCGTCGCCATCACCCTGCACGAGAGCGATCGTGCGGCGGTCTGGGCGAATTCCGGCGCGAATGCGCGCATCCGGCGCCTGCCGGCGCGCGTGCTCGACCAGAGCTTGGGCGGCTACCGCCTGGCATGGGAAAATGCCGATGGCATGCGCATGAAAGTGGGCGAACTGGTCGGGCTGGCCGCGCTGGAGGACGACGACGAATCGCGCGACTGGATGGTCGGCGCGATCCGCTGGCTGCGCATCGAGGTGGGTGGCATGCAGGCAGGCGTCGAATTGTTGGCGCGGCGCGCGCAGCCCGCGGCCGTGCGCAGCTACGATGAACTCGGCGTGCCGCGCGCGGCGATGCGTGCGCTGGCGCTCGAGAACCTGAATGGCGCCAACGCGATGCCAGGCGTCATCGTGCCGGCGTTGTTCGATCGCGACGCCACCGAAATCGAATTGACCCGGCCGGGCGATCCGTTCAGCTGGCCGGTGGAGCCGTCCATCGAGACCCTGAGCGGCTTGCACGCAAGCGACAACGGCGGCGGATACTTCCGCATCGAAATGCGCGCGTTGGCAGACGACGATGCGGCGGCGAATGCGCTGCGCGCAGCGAACGACGACGCCGGCATTGCCGCCCCGGTGCGCGGCGAGGGCGCTTGACGACCGCGCCGCGGACGGGTCAACTGTCCGCCTCGGCAAGTTCCCAACGGCAATGAATTCCGAATATCAGAATGCAGGCGTGCGGCCGCGCCGGCGCAGCGTGGGCGTGAAGGTCGGCAGCGTGCAAGTCGGCGGCGACGCACCCATCGTCGTGCAGTCGATGACGAATACCGATACCGCCGATGTCGCCGGCACCGCGAAACAGGTCGCCGAGCTGGCACGCGCGGGATCGGAGCTCGTGCGCATCACCGTCAATACGCCGGAAGCGGCGGCTGCCGTGCCGCGCATCCGCGAGCGCCTGGACATGATGGGCGTCGGCGTGCCGCTGATCGGCGATTTCCACTACAACGGCCACCAGCTGCTCGCCGCCGAACCAGCCTGCGCGCAGGCGCTGGCGAAATACCGGATCAACCCCGGCAACGTGGGCTTCGGCAAGAAGCGCGATACACAATTCTCGGCCATCGTCGATTTCGCGCTGAAGTACGAAAAGCCGGTTCGGATTGGCGCCAATTGGGGCTCGCTCGATCAGGCCTTGCTCGCCGTGCTGATGGACGAAAACCACGCGCGCGTCGAGCCTTGGGATGCGGCGCGGGTCGCGCGCGAAGCGCTCATCCGCTCGGCGCTGGATTCGGCGGCGCGAGCACAAGAATTGGGATTAACTTCAGATCGTATCTTGTTGTCTTGCAAGGTTTCAGGAGTGCAGGAACTGATCGCCGTGTACCGCGATCTGGCGACGCGTTGCGATTACGCCCTGCACCTGGGATTGACCGAAGCCGGCATGGGCAGCAAGGGCATCGTCGCCTCGACCGCGGCGCTGGCGGTACTGCTGCAGGAAGGTATCGGCGACACCATCCGGATCTCGCTGACACCCGAACCGGGCGAATCGCGCACGCGCGAGGTGATCGTCGCGCAGGAACTGCTGCAGACCATGGGCCTGCGCGCGTTCACGCCGCTCGTTACCGCTTGCCCGGGTTGCGGACGCACGACGAGCACGCTGTTCCAGGAACTGGCCAAGGCCGTGCAGGATCATGTGCGCGCAAAAATGCCGGAATGGCGGGTCAAGTATGACGGCGTCGAAAATCTCACGCTGGCCGTGATGGGTTGCGTAGTCAACGGTCCCGGCGAATCGCGCCATGCCGACATCGGTATTTCGTTGCCCGGCACTGGCGAGACGCCTGCGGCGCCGGTTTTCATCGATGGCCAGAAGGCGATGACGTTGCGCGGCGAGAGCATCGCGGCCGACTTCGTCGGCGTCGTCGAAGACTACGTCGCGCGCAAATACGCCCCGAGGCACTAAATCGTCACGGGCATGTCGTGCCGGCGATCTGGGTCAGGCGCTGGATCGGCAGCGGCGTGTCGTTGGCATTGTTGTAGCCGGGTACGTCCGAGTGCCAGCTCACCGTGCCATTGTTGCAGTCGGTGAAGGTGAAGGTGAGCGT
>DATIOA010000148.1:0-5726 GCA_035473575.1 Rudaea sp.
ACGCTCACCTTCACCTTCACCGACTGCAACAATGGCACGGTGAGCTGGCACTCGGACGTACCCGGCTACAACAATGCCAACGACACGCCGCTGCCGATCCAGCGCCTGACCCAGATCGCCGGCACGACATGCCCGTGACGAGCTTGCGCATCGCCCTGGCCGTGGCCCTGTTCGCCACGGTCAGAGCGGGATTCGCGGTGGGGCCCGGGGCTCTGGCGCCGGATTTTCGCTTGATGCCGTTCACCGGCACGCAACCGCTAAGTCTGTCGGATTACCGCGGCAAGGTCGTACTGGTGGATTTCTGGGCTTCGTGGTGCGGACCGTGCCGGCAATCGCTGCCGCTCTACAATGGCCTGCAGGCGGATTTTCCAGCGGCGGATTTCGCCATCCTCGCGGTCGGTCTCGACGAGGATGCGGTCGATGCGCGCGCGTTCCTGCATGAACATCCGGTCAAATACGCGGCGTTGCAAAATCCGCAAGGCGACGTCGCACAGGCATTCGGCCTGAAAGGCATGCCGTCGTCGTATCTGATCGACCGTTCGGGTGTTGTGCGCTACGCCCACGCCGGATTCGAACCCAGGGACATCGATGCACTCAAACGCGAAATCGCCGAGCTTGTCGCCCAACCCACACCTGCGCACTGAGTGCGCCCTGCGCTGGCTGTTGGCCGTGATCGCGCTGGCTAGCCTGGCCGGTTGCGCAACCCAGACCGTGCAGCCATGGCAACGGGGTACGCTGGCGCGCTGGGACATGCGCTGGGACCCCGATCCATTGCAGGCGGCGATGGACCAGCACGCTTATTTCAGCAAGGAAGGCACTTCCGGCGAAATCGGCGCGGCCGGCGGCGGCTGCGGGTGCAACTGATGCGGAGCAATTGATGCGGCCGTCGCCTTCGTTGTCGCTGTTGCTGGCCGCTTCCGCCGCGCTGACCGGACATGCACCGGCACGCGCCGACGAAACCGGCTCGGAGCAATATGCCGGCTACCGTTTCAACGTCTACAGCGAAGATGCCTTGTCGGCGCCGGCGCTCGGCGATCCGCGGCGTTACCAGGTTTACTCCCAGCAATTCCTGCTGATCACGCCGATCGGCAACCGCAACACGCTGAGCGTGAATGCGACCCACGAGGTGATGAGTGGCTCCTCGCCGTGGTACGTGCTGCCGGGAGCGGACGGCAGGCCGATCCAGGTGTTGAGCGGCGCAACGATCCGCGATCATCGCAGTGCGGCGACGGTTTCGCTCACGCACGATGCCGGCGGCAACGATACGACCAGCATCAGCGCTTCGTATTCGCAGGAGCGCGATTACCATTCCACGGCGATTGGCGCGGAGCGCACCTTGCCGCTGAACGCGGCGCTAACGCTGGGATTCGGCGGCAGTTTTTCCCACGACCGCATCGAGCCTTTCGAGGCCATGCTCTACGATCGCATTCAGCGCGCCGAAAAAAACACGACCTCGGCTTTCGCCAGCCTGAGCCTGGTACTGGATCGCTATTCCGTGGTCGAGAGCGGTATCCAGCTCAATTACCAAAGCGGTTATCTTTCCGATCCGTACAAGCTGGTTTCGGTTGGCGATGCACTGGATCCTGACACGCGCCCGGGCCGGCGCAGCGAGGCCGCCTGGCTGCTGCGCTATCGCCGCGCCATGAACGAAAATGCGGCGCTGCACCTGGATTCGCGCCTGGCCGTCAACAGTTGGGGCCAGCATTCACTGACTCTGGCAGCGAACTGGTACCAGAGCTTGGGCGACGGTTGGCAGCTCGTGCCGGGCCTGCGCTATTACAGCCAGAGCCGGGCGCGGTTCTACGCACCGTTCTTCGCGGAAAACGCCGGGCCGTTTTTTTCCAGCGACTACCGGTTGGGCGCCTTTGGTGCGGCGGCGGCGAACCTGAATCTGCGCAAACGCTTCGGCCATTGGGAATTTTCCGTCGGCGCCGAGCGCTACCATGCCGCGACCGGATACGCCCTCGGCGGCACGGCGTTGGCCGATCCAGCCACGGTAAGCTATACCCGCATGTTTGCAGGTCTCGATTTTCATTTCGATTGAGCATCGGCGTATACAAATTCGAATTCTCCAGTATGGGCTGCCCTTGTGCCCTGCATCTGGAGACGCATGACGAATCCGTGGCGCAGGCTGTGCTCGCAGCCGTCACCGGCGAATGCGCACGTCTGGATCGCAAGTACTCGCACTACCGCGACGACAGCCTCGTTGCGCGCATCGCGGCGAGTGCGGGCGGCGCGATCGAGGTCGACGAGGAAACCGCCGACCTGCTTGATTTCGCGGCGGCGTTGCATGCGCAAAGCGATGGCCTGTTCGACATCACCGCCGGCGCGCTGACGCGGCTTTGGGATGCTCAGGGCGGGCGTTTGCCGGACAAGGCCGAAATCACGATTGCACTCACGGTCACCGGCTGGCAGCGCGTGCAATGGCGACGCCCGGTTTTGCGTTTGAGCATACCCGGCATGCGCCTGGATCTGGGCGGGATCGTCAAGGAGTACGCAGCGGACCGCTGCGCCACGTTGTGCCGCGATGCCGACATCAAGTCCGGCGTGGTGGACTTGGGCGGCGATCTGGCACTGATCGGACCGCATCGCGATGGCACGGCATGGATTGTCGGCATCAAGGCACCGCGTCCGTCGGGACAAGCGGCGGCGCGCATCGAACTGCCGCGCGGCGGGCTCGCCACCAGCGGCGATTACGAACGCGCGCTGATCGTCGACGGCCGACGCTATTCGCACATCGTCGATCCACGCAGCGGCGAGCCGGTGCAAGGTTTCGCCAGCGTCAGCGTCGTCGCGGACAGTTGCCTCGTCGCTGGTGCGGCGGCCACGCTGGCGATGTTGATGGGTACGGATCGCGGCGGCGCTTACCTGCGCGAACTCGGCCTGCCGCATCTCACCATTCGCGACGATGGTCGCATCGACGGCGATATCGTCCGCATCGACTGAACCCGCTGCGGTTACAATGCGCGCCCGTTTCACCTGCGCGCCGATGAGCCTGAATCCGCAACAACGCGCCGCCGTCGAATACACCGACGGTCCCGTGCTCGTGCTCGCCGGCGCCGGTTCCGGCAAGACGCGCGTGATCGCCGAGAAGATCGCGCACCTGGTCGCACGCAAGGGGATGGCGCCGGGCAAGATCGCCGCGATCACGTTCACGAACAGGGCCGCGCGCGAAATGCGCGAGCGCGTGGGCAAGCTCGTGAAGGGTGCGGTGGCGGAAGAACTCACGCTCGCGACGTTCCATGCGCTGGGTCTGAAGATCGCGCAGGTCGAGCACGCGAAACTCGGTCTCAAGCGCGGTTTCTCCGTGTTCGACGCGGACGACAGCGCCGCGATCGTCAAGGATCTCGCGCCGGCCGCGGCGAAGCCGGATGCCTTGTTTGCGCTGCGCAGCCTGATCTCGAACGCCAAGGGAAACGGTTTGACTCCCGAGCAGGCGGCGCAGTCCGCGCGCAGCGCGCGCGAACGCGAGGCGGCGGATGTTTACGTGCGCTATCAAAAGCGCCTTGCCGCGTTCAACGCGGTCGACTTCGACGATCTCATCCGCCTGCCGCTGCTATTGCTGGAATCCGACGACGAAGCGCGCGCCGGGTGGCAGGAACGCATCCGTTATCTGCTCGTGGATGAATACCAGGACACGAATCTCGCCCAGTACCGCCTGCTGAAATTGCTTGCCGGGGAACGCGGCGCGTTCACCTGCGTCGGCGACGATGATCAATCGATCTACGCCTGGCGCGGCGCGAATCCGGGCAACCTCGACGAGCTGGCGCGCGACTATCCTGCACTGAAGGTGATCAAGCTCGAACAGAACTACCGCTGCAGCGGGCGCATCCTGCGCGCGGCGAATGCATTGATAGCGCATAATCCACATGTATACGAAAAGCGCCTGTGGAGCGAACACCGCGAGGGCGCTCCCATCCGGGTACTGGCCTGCAAGGATGATGAGCACGAAGCCGAGCGCATTGCCGCCGATATCGCGCACCAGCAGCAGTTGAGCAAGGCGTCATGGAACGAATTTGCCGTGCTGTATCGCGGCAATCACCAGTCGCGGCCGATCGAAAAGGCGTTGCGTGCCCTGCGCGTGCCGTATCAGCTCACCGGCGGCACGGCGTTTTTCGAGCGCGCCGAGGTCAAGGACGTGCTCGCCTACCTGCGCCTGCTCGTCAATCCCGACGACGATGCGGCGTTCCTGCGCGTGGCCAACGTGCCGCGCCGCGAGATCGGTGCGACCACGCTGGAAAAACTCGGCGAACTGGCGCAGTCGCGGCACGTATCGATGCTGCACGCGGTGCACAGCGACGCGGCGCTGAAGCAACTCGCGTCGCGGCCTGCCGCAGCGCTCGCCGGTTTCGCCGCGCTGATCGGCGAGCTGACGGCGACGATGCGCCAATCTTCCGCCGCCGACCTGGTCGAGGAAATTGTGCGGCGCACGGGTTTCGAGGCGCATATCCGCGCGGAGACGAAAGACGAATCCCTGCGCTCGCGGCGGCTGGAAAACATCGCCGAGCTTGGCGAGTGGTTTCGCGCGATGGGCAAGAATGGCGGCCGCGCCGGCGATCTCGCCGCGCAACTGGCCCTGCTCACGAACGCCGATCGCGACGAATCCGGCAATGCAGTGCGCCTGATGACCCTGCATTCGGCCAAGGGCCTGGAATTTTGTTTCGTGTATCTGATTGGCGTCGAGCAGGGCACGCTGCCGCATGTGGCGAGCATGGACGAAGGCCGTCTCGACGAGGAGCGCCGCCTGTTCTATGTCGGCATCACGCGCGCCAAGGAACGCCTGTGTCTGGCCTGGGCGGAACGCTCGCGCCGCTACGGCGAAGTCATTGCCAACGAACCCAGCCGCTTTCTCGCCGAGTTGCCGCAGGCCGATTTGCACTGGGACGGTCGCGACGCCGAGCAGGACGCCGAGGTGAAACGCGAAACCGCCGCCGCGCACATGGCGCGGCTGGCGCAGATGTTTGCGCGGTAAGGCGTCGCAGCGCGAGTAACCTGAAGACGACAAACGCGGGTTACCATTGTCCGCCCGGGAGATTTGCCATGATGATGCGTCGCTTCATTCCATTGCTGTGCGCCACGCTGCTCGCCGCCTGCGCCAGCGCGCCGCCGCAAAAACCGGCCGTGCCGGCCGTCGCGTCCGCGCCGGCGCAAAGTCTGGCGGACGACAATCTGAATGCGGTTGCCTGGACGCAGACGGCCATCGAGCACAATCTGATCTTGCGCGAAGTCTATCGGGTCGCGCAGGAGAAGCTGGCCGCCGCCGTGGCCGACCGGACGTGGGACGCGCTGCCACGCGAAGAACGCAGCGCCGACCCGAAGGACTTGCCGCCCGCGATAATCCTCGACGTCGACGAAACCGTGCTCGACAACTCGCCATACCAGGCGCGCCTGATCCGCGACGGCGGCGAGTACAACGAATTCACCTGGGCGCAATGGTGCAAGCAGGCGGATGCCAGGGCGCTGCCCGGCGCGGTCGCCTTCACGCGCTACGCGGCGGCGCACGGCATAGCGGTGTTCTATCTGTCCAACCGCGCCAAGGACCTGGATACGGTTACCCTGGCCAACCTGCGCAACGCCGGCTTCCCGGTCGCCGGGCAGGACAGCTTCCTGGGACTGGGCACTTTCGTCAAAGGTTGCGAGCAGATTGGCTCGGAGAAAGGCTGCCGCCGCCGGCTCATCGGCGCGCGCTACCGCGTGCTGATGCAGTTCGGCGACCAGATCGGCGA
>DATIOA010000149.1:0-13406 GCA_035473575.1 Rudaea sp.
TTGATGTGGCGGCGGTCGTCCTCGTACATCTCGCGGCGCAGCGACTCGGTGTTGACGAGGTTGCCGTTGTGGCCGAGGGCGATGCCGTAGGGCGAGTTGACGTAGAAGGGCTGCGCCTCGGCCGTGCTTTCCGATCCTGCCGTGGGATAGCGGCAGTGGCCGATGCCGATGCGACCGCGCAGCTTGAGCATGTCCGCGGTGCCGAACACGTCGCGCACCAGCCCTGCTCCCTTGTGCAGGCGCAGGCGATCGCCGTCGACGGTGGCGATGCCGGCGGCGTCCTGGCCGCGGTGCTGCAGCACGGTCAGCGCGTCGTACAGCGATGCCGCGACTTCGGATTTTCCGACGATGCCGATAATGCCGCACATGGATGTTTCGCCTTCTCGAATCAGACCGCGGTCTTGTTGTGGGAATCCGGCAATTTCTGCGGTGCGGCCGGTATCTGCGGCAGGATGCCGCGCAAATCAAGGTACTTTGTAGCCTCTGGCGGCAATCGCGCCGACAGCCATTGCGCATAGCCCTGGAACGCGGGCAGCAACTGCGACTGGTGCCACCACGGATCGCGGGGCAACGGCGTGAAGCCGAGCAGCAGCACGGTGATGGTGACCAGCGCGAGCCCGCGCACCAGCCCGAACACCATGCCGAGCAGACGATCGCTGCCCGACAATCCGCTGCCGGCGACGAGCTTGCGCATCAGAAAATTCACGACTCCGCTCACCAGCAACACCGCAAGAAAACAAAGACCGTAGCCAAGCAGAAGGCGGATCGACGGCTGCTCGATCGACGTGAATTTTGCCGCAAACACATCCCCGAACTGCCAGGCGAACCAGAACGCCAGCACCCAACCCGCCAACGCCAGCACCTCGCCGATGAAACCGCGCATCAGACCCATCAACACGGACAGGCCCAGCACGGCGATGATGCAGTAGTCCGCCCAATTCATTTCAAGGCACGGTCACGATGATGCCTTTCACTTTCAGCTTCGCGTCGATATCGCCGCGCGCCTTGTCGGCACCAGCGCGATCGGCGTAGGGACCAGCGCGGACTTTCCACAGCATCGCATCGCCCGCGCCTGCGCGCTCGACGAATCCGGCGAAGGACGCGACGCGCAGGCGATCGCGCAACTTGTTGGCTTCGGCTTCGGACTTGAACGCGCCCAACTGCACGGCCCAGCCGCCGGCGCGATTGGCCGGCAGGGCGTTCGCGGGTGCATCGGCGGTTGGCTGCGCTGCGGCGGCGAGTTCGACCACGCTGCCCGGCACTTTCGGTTCGGCCTGCTTGATCTTCAGGCGTGCGGTTTCCGCCGCCGCGCGATCCGCAAACGGACCGACGCGCACGCGTTGCATGGACTTGCCCTGGTAGTCGGCGGCCTCGTCGTAGGCGGCGAATCCGCGTTTTTTCAGTGCAGCGACCAACGCGTCGGCATGGCCACGGTCGGCGTAAACGCCCAGATGCACGGCGAAGCGACCTTCTGCTGCCGCTGCGCTCGGCAGCGGAGCCGCGGGTGCCGCGGTGGGTGGCGCAGGCTTCGGTGCATCGGCCTGGACAGGCGCCGGCTTCGGCGCTTCGACAGGCTTCGCGGGAATCGGTGCGGAGTTCTCCGGATGCGCATCCACCACGGGCGTCGCGTGCGTATCCACGGTGACGACCTTGTCCGGATTGGCTGTAGGTGCCGCAGCCGACTCCGTGCCGGTCACCGGCAGCGTGCGCGTCTGGAAATCGCGATCCGGCGGTTTGGGGATGTCGAGGTTCAGCGTCGTGTTCTGCGGCTGTGGCGGCGCATTGCCCAGGAACATGGGCACGAAGATCACGGCCAGCGCAATCAGCACGGCGGCGCCGATCAGGCGTTGTTTCAGTGCGGAATCCATGAGCGGCTCCTCGACAATCGGCGTGATTACATCGGCGCGATTATACCCGCTGCGGTCATCCGTAGCCTGTACGGCGCGCCCATTCCAGTGCCGGCGCGGCGACGAAAAACGAGCCGAATGCGAGGATGCGATCGTCCGCCGTGGCCTGCGCGGATGCGGCATCGAGCGCGGCATCGACGCCGATGTACTCACTTGCCGCCACAGTCTGTATGCGTTCGCGCAGTCGTGCGGCGCTCAGGCCGCGCGGGCTGTCGGCGTCGAGTCCGCATAGATGCCACCGCGCGATCTGCGCCAGGAGCGGAGCAGCGATTCCAGCAACATCCTTGTCCGACAGCGAGCCGAATACCGCGATGTTGCGGCCCCGCGGAGGATGCGCGGCGAGCCACTGCGAGAGCACGCGCGCCGCCTGCGGATTGTGGCCGACATCGACGACAAGATCAGGCGCATGGTTTTTTTGCAGCCGTTGCAGGCGCGCGGGAATCCGCGCCTCGCGCACGCCGCGCGCGATGGCATTCGTATCCCAACCGAGGCGGTCACCCAGACTGTGCAGCGCCATGATCGCGGCGGCGGCGTTGTCGATCTGGCAAGGCGCCGCGAGTTCGGGTTCGGGCAACATCGCGGTCGTATCGCCACACTCCCATCGCCAACCATCGCTCTGCGGCACGACGCGAAAATCGCTGCTCGCGCGCAATACCAGCGCACCGATGCGTGCAGCCTCATCGAGCAGACCACGCGGCGGCTCGCGCATGCCGACGATGGCCGGGCGATCCTTGCGGAAAATTCCGGCCTTTTCGCGCCCAATGGCGTCGACGTCGTTGCCCAGCCAGTCCTGGTGATCCAGGTCCACGGTCACGACGATGGCGGCGTCGGCATCGATGATGTTGACGGCATCCAGGCGTCCGCCGAGGCCGACCTCGAGCACCACGACATCGAGTTTACTTTGCGCAAATATCCACAAAGCGGCAAGCGTGCCGAACTCGAAATAGGTCAATGGCGTGTCGCCGCGCGCCGCCTCGATGCGCTCGAACGCGTCGATCAGCGCGGCATCGTCGGCATCCGTGCCGGCGACACGGATGCGTTCGTTGTAGCGCTGCAGGTGCGGCGAGGTGTAGCAACCCACGCGCTTGCCCGAGGCGGTCAACATCGCTTCCAGGAACGCAACCGTCGAGCCCTTGCCATTGGTGCCACCGACGGTGATGACGATCGGAGCAAGCGTCGGCGCGCCCATGCGCTGCCAAACCATCCGCACGCGGTCCAGCCCCAGTTCGATGGCGCGCGGATGGATACGCTGTTGGTAATCCAGCCAGCCGGCGAGGGTTTGGGCGGACACGTCTTGCGGTCAAGCCGCCTTCGGCTGGCGCATCAGCAGCGCGAACAGATCGGCGAGCTTGTCGCGCATCTCGCGGCGGTCGACGATCAGGTCGATCGCACCGTGTTCGAGCAGGAATTCCGAGCGCTGGAAACCTTCGGGCAACGTTTCGCGCACGGTCTGCTCGATCACGCGCGGCCCGGCAAATCCAATCTGCGCCTTGGGCTCGCCGATGTTGAGGTCGCCGAGCATGCCCAGGCTTGCCGACACGCCGCCGGTGGTCGGATGCGTGAGCACGGAAATGTACGGAATGCCGGCGTTGCGCAGACGCGCGAGCGCCGCGGAAACCTTGGCCATCTGCATTAGCGAAAGCAGGCCTTCCTGCATGCGCATGCCGCCACTGGCGGAAAAACACACGAAAGGAATGCGCTCGTCCAGCGCCAGTTCCGCCGCGCGCGCGAACTTCTCGCCGCCGACCGAGGCCATCGAACCGCCCATGAATGTGAATTCGAACGCACAAGCCACCAACGGGCGCGTCTTGAGCAGGCCGCGCATGGCAACGAGCGAATCCTTCTCGCCGGTCTGTTTTTGCGCGGCAAGAAGGCGATCCTTGTATTTCTTCGAATCGCGGAATTTCAGCACATCGACGGGTTCGAGGTTCGCGAACAATTCCTCGCCGATGCCCTCGTCGAACAGCGCAGCCAGACGCTTGCGCGCGCTGATCGCATGGTGATGCCCGCATTTCGGGCATACCTCGAGATTGCGCTCGAGCTCGGGCCGGTACAGCACCGCGCCGCAACCATCGCATTTTTCCCACAGGCCTTCCGGCACCTTGCCCTTGGCCGTGGTGCCCTCGGTGCGGATGCGTGAGGACATCAATTTCTGCAGCCAACTCATGTCGTCCACTTCTCCTGTTTCCAGCGGCGCCACAGCTTCGGCCGGCACCGGCATGTCCGGCGGCAAGCGCGGATCACGCGGCATGGGCTTGCGCCCCTGCATCCAGCGCGGCGCGGATCGGCGCAAGGAACTCACGCGCCGCGGCGCAGGCCGCTTCCGCCGAATTCGCCCCCGCCAGTCCTTCGACCAGCGCACTGCCGATCACCACCGCATCGGCAAACCGTGCGATCGCCGCGGCCGATGCCGCATCGCGCACGCCGAATCCGACCGCGACCGGCGTGCGCGTGCGCGCCTTGATCGCGGCGACGCGTTCACGCACGGCATCCAGGCTCAGGCGATTGGCGCCGGTGACGCCGGCAAACGCGACATGGTACAGGAAGCCGCGTGCCGCTTCGCACAGAGCGGCCAGACGCGGCTCGGACGTGGTCGGCGCGGTCAGGAAAATCCGGCGCAGACCGGCGGCGTCCAGCGCCTGTGCGGTTCGCGCTTCTTCGAGCGGACAATCGACCAGCAACACGCCATCGACGCCCACCGCAGCAGCATCGCGGGCAAAACGCGCGTAGCCGTGAATCTCGACCGGATTCAGATAGCCCATCAGCACGATCGGCGTGGCCGCATCGGTTTTGCGGAATTCGGCAACCCAGCCGAAAATCTGCGTCAGACCCACGCCCTTGGTCAGCGCGCGTTCGTTCGCGTGCTGGATCACCGGACCGTCGGCCATGGGATCGGAAAACGGCACGCCGATTTCGATCAGGTCCGCGCCCGCACCGGCGAGCGCGTGCAACAGCGGCACCACCGCCTCCGGCGCCGGATCGCCCGCCGTGACGAACGGAATCAGGCCCTTGCGCCCGGCGCTTTTCAGCTCGGCGAATCGCGCGTCGATCCGGTTCACAGCGCGATCCCTTCCCGTGCCGCGATCGTGTGCACATCCTTGTCGCCGCGCCCGGACAGGTTCACAAGTATCATTTTGTCTTTTTGCATTTCGCGCGCGAGCTTGATGCCCTGCGCGACGGCGTGGCTGGATTCGAGCGCGGCGAGGATGCCCTCGGTGAGCGCGAGCTCATGGAACGCGGCCAGCGCCTCGTCATCGGTGACGCCGACATATTCGGCACGGCCCGCGTCCTTGAGGAACGCATGCTCCGGGCCGACGCCGGGATAATCCAGCCCCGCCGAAATCGAATGTGTTTCAGTGATCTGGCCGTTGTCGTCGCACAAGACATAGGTGCGATTACCATGCAGCACGCCGGGGCGCCCGGCCGCGAGCGAGGCGGCGTGATGACCTGTCGCAATCCCCTCGCCTGCCGCTTCCGCGCCCACGATGCGCACGTCGGCGTCGTTGAGAAACGCGTGGAAAAGGCCAATCGCATTGGAGCCGCCGCCAACGCAGGCGACCAGCGCATCCGGCAGGCGTCCGTATTCGGCGAGCATCTGCGCGCGCGCCTCGCGCCCGACCACGGCATTGAAGTCGCGCACCATCATCGGGTACGGATGCGGCCCGGCGACGGTGCCGATGATGTAGAACGTATCGGCCACGTTCGTCACCCAGTCGCGCAGCGCCTCGTTGAGCGCGTCCTTGAGCGTCTTCGACCCCGAGGTCACCGGCACCACTTCGGCGCCGAGCAGCTTCATGCGGTAGACATTGATCTTCTGGCGCTCGATGTCGGTGGCGCCCATGTACACGACGCATTGAATACCCAGCCGCGCCGCAACGGTGGCGCTGGCCACACCGTGCTGGCCGGCACCGGTCTCGGCAATGATGCGGGTCTTGCCCATGTGCCGCGCCACGAGAGCTTGCCCAACCGTGTTGTTGATCTTGTGTGCGCCGGTGTGATTGAGGTCTTCGCGCTTGAGCAGAATCTGCGCGCCGCCGATTTTCTTCGACAAGCGCTGCGCATGGTAAATCGGACTCGGCCGGCCGACGTAGTGTTTCAAGTCGCGGTCGAGTTCGGCGACGAAGGCGGGATCGCGGCGCAGGCGCAGGTAGGCGTCGGTCAACTCGGCCAGCGGTGCCATCAATGTCTCGGCCACGAACACGCCGCCGTACTCGCCGAAGCGCCCGTGCGCATCCGGATACTGCGTGTAATCGAACTCCGGTTTACTTTTGTTCATCGCTGCAGGCACGCTGCACCTCTTGCACGAAACGCCGCATCTTTTCCGCGTCCTTGATGCCAAGTGCCGATTCGATGCCACTCGACACATCGACCGCGTAAGGGCGTACCGCGCGGATCGCGGACCCGACATTATCGCAGGTCAGGCCGCCGGCCAGAATCAGCGGACCGGGAATATCGCGCGGAGGCAAATCGCGTGGAATCAGCGTCCAGTCGAAGGTGCGTCCGCCACCACCGGGCGCACCCGGGGCATGCGCATCGAACACGAATCCGACCGCGGCCGCGTGTTCGTGCAACTGCGGTGTCGCGTCGCCCCCGGCCATCGCGATGGCTTTCAGATACGGCACTTCGTAACGCAGGCATTCGTCCTGGGTTTCACGGCCGTGGAATTGCAGCAGGTCCGGTTGCACGGTCGCCACGGCATCGGCGATGAAACCGGGTTCGTCGTCCATGAACAAGGCGACCGCCGCGACGAACGGCGGCAGAGCGCGCCGGATTTCGCGCGCCAGCGCCGGCGCCACATGGCGGCGGCTCCGGCTCGTCATCACCAGGCCGATCGCATCGACGCCCAGCGCAACCGCGGCAAGCGCATCTTCGACGCGGGTGATGCCGCAGAACTTGATGCGGATGCGATTCATGGCAGCGTCGCCTCGGCGGGAAGCCCGAACTCGGCAGGATACAACGGTCCGAGGAAGACGAGGCCCTGCGCCGCCGAAGTCGGCCCGGCCAAGGCGCGGTCGCGGCCGGCCAGCAGTTGCGCGATCCACTCCGGCGGCTGTTCGCGCCGCCCGACCACGCGCAGGCTGCCGGCAATGTTGCGCACCATGTGGTGCAGGAATGCGTTGGCCTGGATGTCGAGCACGACGCGGTCGCCCTCGCGCACGACACAGATAGCCTGCACGCAGCGCATCGGCGAGCGCGCCTGGCAGGCGGCGGTGCGAAAAGCGGAAAAATCCTGTTCACCGACCAGGTATTGCGCGGCCGCGTGCATCGCCGGCGCGTTCAGCGTCGCGCGTTCCCAGCACACGTAGCGTGCCTCCAGCGCCGGGCGTGCGGACCGGTTCAGGATGGTGTAGCGATAACGGCGTGCGCGTGCCGAAAACCGCGCATGGAAATCATCCCCGACTTCGCGCGCCCAGCGCACGGCGACGCTGCCGGGCAGCCGCGAATTGGTGCCGAGCGTCCAGCCGCGCATCGTGCGTTGTGCGCGTGTGTCGAAATGGATCACCTGGTTGCGCGCATGCACGCCGGCATCGGTGCGTCCGGCGCAGGTCACCTGCACCGGTTCGGCGGCGATGTCCGCCAACGCCGCTTCCACCGCACCCTGCACCGTCGACCCATGCGACAGGCGCTGCCAGCCGAGGAAATCGGTGCCGTCGTATTCGATGCCGAGCGCGATGCGCATTTCTTCTCGATCCAAAAAAGAGGCCGGGACTAGCCCGGCCAACATCGTACGTCGGAGAGACGTGAATGCGTTATCCGATTTCCGCCAGCAGCTTGCGCGCTTCGACCTTCTGCGCGTCGTTGCCTTCGGCCAACACTTCGTCGAGCATCGAGCGCGCGCCTTCCGGATCACCCATGTCGAGGTAGGCCTTGGCCAGATCGAGCTTGGTGCCGATCGCGTCCTCGCCGGCGAAGAAATCCTCGTTCGACTTCGCCGCGGCGGGCGCGGAAGCCGGCGTGGCGACGCGCACGGGCTCCGGCACCGGCGGCGGCACGTAGGCTGGCGCGGGTGCCGCATGCGCGGGCTCGGCGTGTACCGAAGCGGCATGATCGGCAAGATCGAAATCGAAGTTTTCCTCGGCGGGCTTGGGCATTTGCTGGGTATGAAAGTCGCCGGCATCGAAATGACCGTCGTCCATGTGCATGTGATCGTGCTCGGCATGCTCGGTGGCCGTGTGCATGTCGTGCAGCGCCGCCCCCAAGTCCTCGTTGCCGCCGAACAGCGGATTGTGCGGACACAGGTGCTCGCCCATCGCGCGCACCTGTTGCCACTCGGCCGATGTCGGATCGGCGATGTGCGCGTACATGGCCTCGGCGGCCGCCTCGAACTTGGCGGCATCCTGGTGCGCGTAGTACAAATCCAGCAACTGCAACGACAGGGCCGCATCGCCCGGATGCTCGGCCAGCTGATCGAGCAGATGTTGCTCGTCGGCGGCCATCGCATCCAGGTGTTCATCGTGTGCGACCGGCATGCCGGCGGCGGGCACCAGGGCTGCCTTGGGCTTGCGCATGAAGCGCATCAGGGCGAGCAGGCCGATGATGAGCAATGCCGCACCGCCCGCCATCAACACATTGTTGTTCTGCCACCAAGGCATCGCCGGCGTTGAAATCGGCTCGACCTTGGGCGGCGCCTTGGGCTTGACCGCGACCGGCGTCGAGGCTGGCTTGGTCTCGGCTGGCTTCGTTTCCGTTGGTTTGACTTCAGCCGGCTCTGGCGTCGTCGTGGCAGCTGCCGGCGTGGTGGATTCCGGAGCCTTGGCAGCGGGCGGCGGCGCGGCCGTGGCCGGAGCGGGCGTCGCACCCGGTTTCGCTTCACCCGGCTTTTCGCTGGCGTTGATGTCGCCCCAGATGTCTTTGGCGGTCAGCTTCGCTGCTTCCTTGGCCGTCGCCGCTTCGCCGGGCTTGGCAGCCGCCACTTCGGCAGGTTTCGTTTCGGCAGGCTTGGCCTCGGCGGGTTTCGCAGGCGCCGGAGCCACCACCGCAACAGCGGCAGGCTTGGCCGCCGCAGTCGCCTCGAGCTGCTTGAGCTTGGCCTGCAATGCCGCGATTTCGTTCTGTTTGAGGGTCAGCAGGCGCGTGTTGTCGCCGTCGATTTTTTCCAGATCCTTGACCCGCGATTTCAGTTCACCGACTTCCTGTTCGCGGCTGGCCAGCGCCTCCTTGGTGCGGGCCAGGTCCGCCGTGACTTGCGCATTGCCAGTGCCGGTGGCGGCACCCGGACGGTCGCTGGAATTCTGCTTGCCCTTGCCGGCGCCCGGAGGCACCAACGCCAGATGCGAATCGCCGGCAGCGGCTGCTTGCTTGTGAGCGGCAGTCGGTGCGGTTTCCGATTTCGGCGCACCGGTCTTGGCGACGAGCGTGGGCTTGGCGACTGGTGCGTTGGATGCCCAAGCCTGATTCTGATCGCGCACGGCGGCGGCGACCGCGGCCGCGTTGCCGCCGGCCTTGATTTCGTCGGCGCTGGGAATGCGCAGGATGGCGCCGCGCTTGAGCGCATTGATGTTGTCGCGGTAGAACGCGTTCGGATTGGCCTTGAGCAGCGCCAGCATCATCGCGTCGAAATTGGTCTTGTCGTCCGGACGCGTGGCCCCGGCGATTTCGGAAAGCGTCTCGCCGGCAGCGACCGGACCGTACTCACCGGCTCCCGCCGCATGCGGCGCTGGTGCGGGTTTTTCCGCGACAGGCTTCGGCGCCGGCTTGGCCTGTGCCGGTTTGGTCTGCGCCGGTTTGGTCTGCGTATTTTCCGCGCGTGGCGGCTTGACGTGCGCCGCCTTCGGTGCAGCGTGTTCGTGTTCGGGCGGCAAGGGCTGCGGCTTGGCGCGCGGCGCTTCGTGCGCCGGACTCAAGGTGGCCGCACCCGCGGCAGGCGCCGTCACCGGCGGATCGAGCAGCACGGTGTATTCGCGCAACAGTTTGCCCTTGGGCCAATTCGCGACGATCAGGAAATCGACCAATGGCTCGCGCACGATGTCCTTGGTGCTTACCTTGATCACGGTCTGCCCACGTTCGGTGGCGACCGAAAACTCCAGCGGCACGTCCACGCGCGAGCGGTCGAGGCCAACGCGCTGGAAATCTTCCGCGCTGGCGAGAGAAACTTCCAGGCCGCTTGCTTCGGCCGGCGAGTCGGCGATGACCGGAATGACCGCTTCAAGCGGTTGGTTGAGCCTGGATTTGACCTGGATCGTTCCGAGGCCAAGAGCAAACGCATTGCCGCCGGTGAGCGCCAGAGCGATGGCAAGCGACAGTTTTGCAGGTCCATTCATAAGGTATTTCCCCTACGCGATTTGCATGAGGCCGGCACTGTAGCCGAACTCGACCCTAACCTCGAAAACTCCTTATAACACAAACGTAACTATTGGGAAACTCTGGACAAGTTCACAATTTGCCAGATTCCCGGGAGTCCAGTTCGGATTGTACAAGCGTTTGATTCTGGCGTGTTTTACAGATAATCGCGGATCAGGATCTCGCCAATCTGCACGGCATTGAGCGCCGCGCCCTTGCGGATATTGTCCGCGACGATCCAAAGGTCGAGCCCGCGCGGATGCGAGATGTCCTCGCGGATGCGGCCCACGCTGACCGCGTCCTTGCCGGCGGCATCGCTGACCGGCGTGGGATAACCGCCCGCCTCGCGACGGTCGACCACGCTCACGCCCGGCGCCTTTTCCAGCAGGGCACGTGCTTGCGTCGCGGTGATTTTCTCGCGCGTCTCAATGTGCACCGCCTCGGCATGGCCGTAGAACACCGGCACGCGCACGGCCGTCGGATTCACCTGGATGGAAGCGTCGCCGAGGATCTTGCGCGTTTCCCACACCATTTTCATTTCTTCGCGGGTGTAGCCGTTGTCCTGGAAGTCGTCGATGTGCGGAATCACGTTGAACGCGATCTGCTTGCTGAACTTCGACGGCGCGATTTCCTGGAAACTCAAAAGTGCCGCGGTCTGCCTGGCCAGTTCTTCCATGCCCGACCGACCGGCCCCTGAAACCGACTGATACGTCGCCACGTTAATGCGCGTAATGCCCACCGCGCGATGGATCGGCGCCAGCGCGACCAGCATCTGCATGGTCGAGCAATTCGGATTGGCGATGATGCCGCGGTTCGTGTACTGCCCCACAGCTTCCGGATTCACCTCGCTCACGACCAGCGGAATGTCGTCCTGGTAGCGGAACTCGGAGGTATTGTCGATCACGACCGCGCCTGCCGCCGCCGCGCGCGGCGCGTGCTCGCGCGAGACCTTGCCGCCGGCCGAGAAGAACGCGATGTCGACGCCGGAAAAATCGTAGTCGGCGAGATTTTTCACGGTCAGCGATTTGCCGTCGAACTCGACCTTGCCGCCGGCGGAACGCTCGCTCGCGAGCGGAACAAACTCGGCAACCGGAAACTTGCGCTCGGCGAGGATGGAAAGCAGGGCCTCACCCACGGCGCCAGTCGCGCCGGCCATGGCTACCTTGTACGAATTCGTCATGGTTTCCTGCTTCCGGGAATCCTGGGTTCGATTTCGCCGACGTCGCCGCATTGCGCACGGTGGCGCAGGGCCTGGTCCATCAGCACCAGCGCGACCATCGCCTCGGCGATCGGCGTGGCGCGGATGCCGACGCAGGGATCGTGGCGGCCCTTGGTGCGCACCTCCACCGCCTCGCCGCGCAGATTCACGCTGCGGCCGGGAACCAGGATGCTGGACGCCGGCTTGAGCGCGATTGAGGCGACGACCGCCTGGCCGGTCGAGATGCCACCGAGGATACCGCCCGCGTGATTGGACGCAAAGCCGTCCAAATGAATTTCATCGCGGTGCTCGGTTCCGCGCTGCGCGACGACGCCGAATCCGTCGCCGATCTCCACGCCCTTGACCGCGTTGATCGACATAAGCGCCGCGGCGAGTTCGCCGTCGAGCTTGCCGTAGATCGGCTCGCCCCAGCCCGGCGGTACGTTGTCGGCGACGACATTCACGCGCGCGCCGATGGAATCGCCGGACTTGCGCAGGGCGTCGATGAATTTCTCGAGCTCGGGCACCATCGCCGCATCCGGCCAGAAAAACGGATTCGCGTCCACGGCGGCCCAGTCGAACACGGTCGGCACGAGCGGCCCGAGTTGGGCGAGCCAACCGCGCACGTTGATGCCGAACTTGTGCGCCAGCCATTTCTTGGCGATCACGCCGGCGGCCACGCGCATGGTGGTCTCGCGCGCGGACGCGCGCCCGCCGCCGTGATGGTCGCGGATGCCGTACTTCTGCCAATAGGTGTAGTCGGCGTGGCCGGGCCGGAACACGTCGCGGATTTCGTCGTAATCCTTGGAGCGCGCATCCGTGTTGCGGATCAGCAGCGCCATCGGCGTGCCGGTCGTCTTGCCTTCGAACACGCCGGAAAGAATCTCGATTTCATCCGCCTCGTGGCGCTGCGAGGTGTACTTCGACGTGCCGGTCGCACGGCGTGCCAGATCGCGGCGAAATTCCTCCGGCGCTATGTCCAGCCCCGGCGGACAGCCGTCGATCACGCAGCCGATGGCCTGGCCGTGGCTCTCGCCGAACGTGGTGACGGTAAAGAGTTTTCCGAAGGAATTGCTCGACATTATTTTCGCTTCGCCAGCGCCGCCTTGATCGCCTTCGCGTGCTTGACGATGTCCGCGCGCGCAATCGCGAACACGCCCATCTGCCCGACCGCAAACTCGATCCAGTTCAGCTGCAGCTTCGGTAGCAATGCGCCCAGCGCACGCTCGGCCTCGCCCACTTCGCAGATCAGCCAGCCGTCCGCGCTCAGGTGCCGCGGCGCCTCGTCGAGGATGCGCAGGGCGAAATCCAGCCCGTCCTCGCCGGCCGTCAAACCTAACTCGGGTTCGTGGCTGTATTCGGGCGGCAGCGCGGCGAATTCCTGTTCGGTGACATACGGCGGATTCGTCACGATCAGGTCGTAGACCTCGCCCTTGAGCCCGGCAAACAGGTCGGATTTGATCGCCCGCACCCGATCGCCGACATGCTGAAACGCGATGTTCTCGCGCGCCAAAGCCAGCGCTTTGTCGCTGATGTCGGCGAGGTCCACGCGCCAATCCGGATTGTGCGCGGCCATGGCGATGCCGATGCAGCCGGAGCCCGTGCACAAATCCAGCGCGCGGCGCACGACCGTGCCGTCGAGCCAGGGCGAGAATCCATTCTGGATCGTCTCGGCGATCGGCGATCGCGGCACCAGTGCGCGCTCGTCGGACTTGAACTTCAGACCCGGGAACCACGCCTCGCCGGTGAGATACGCAACCGGTTTGTGCTCCTTCACACGGCGCTCAATGAGCCTAAGCACGGCCTTTTTCTCGGCGGCGGTCAATTTGGCCGAACCATAGGCCGGCGACAGGTCGTGCGGCAGGTGCAGCGTGTGCAACACCAGATGCGTGGCCTCGTCCAGCGCATTGTCGTAGCTGTGGCCGAACGTGAGTGCGGCCGCGGCGAAACGGCTGGCGCCGTAGCGTATGAAGTCGATGATGGTGGAAAGTTCTGCGGGCACGGCGCTGCCATCCCTAACA
>DATIOA010000150.1:0-31250 GCA_035473575.1 Rudaea sp.
CGCCGGCGCGCTCAACACCATGTTCTCGGACCAGCCGGGGCCTTACCGCCTGCGCCTGCGCCGCATGCTGATCGCCGCCGCCGCGGCCGGCGTTTCCGCATTCGCCGGTTACACGCTGGGCGGCAACAGCGTCGTCATCACGCTCGCGGCACTGGCTTGGGGCATTGCCGGCGGCCTGCTCGTCGCGCTCGGCCCCGATGCCGGACGCGTCGGCCTGACCAGCATGATCCTGCTCGTGGTGACTTCGGCCGATCCGCGCACGCCGACCGCGGCCCTGGGCCCGGCCTTGCTCATTTTTTCCGGCGGCGTGCTGCTCATGTTGTTCGCGATCGCGGCCTGGCCCTGGCAGCGCTACCGGCCCGAGCGCATGGCCCTGGCGCAGGTGTGCCGGCAATTGGCGGACAGCGCGCGCCAGCGCGACGATACGACACAGGCGCCGCCGGTCACTCAGGCTTTGACCGACATGGAAACCCTGTTGCATGGCCGCGACCGCGCGCGCGGCGTGGCGATGGATTCGTTCCGCGTGCTCGCCGAACTGATCGAACGCATCCGCCTGGAATTGCTCGCCCTCGGCGCGCTGCATGCGTCCGCCGAGGCCTGCGAATCCGCTGCCACGCTCGTGCGCCTGCGCGAATACGCCGCGCGCACGCTCGTGGCGATTGCGAACGCACTCGAAGCCGGCGCACCCGCGCTCACCGCCACTGCGGCTCTGGAAGGCTTCGATGCGGCGCAGGATGCGCTGGACCGGTCGGGAATATCCGACAACTTCCACCTCGTCGCCATCGCGCATGCGCGCGCGCTCGGCGGCCAGCTGCGCGCCGCCGTGCGCAATGCGGATTCCGCCGGCAGCCGCGGCGAACTGCGCTTGGCCGCGCGTGAAGCGGCGCTGCCGCGCGACCTGCGCCCGCGCAATCCGCTGGCGATCCTGCGCGCGAACCTGCACTTGTCGTCGGTCGCGTTCCGCCATGCGCTGCGCTGCGGCGCCTGTCTCGCCATCGCCGTCGCCGGCGAGCGCATCGCCGGCATCGGCCACGGCTACTGGATTCCCATGACCTGCGCGATCGTGCTCAAGCCCGATTTCGCCGGCACGTTCCGCATCGGCCTGTTGCGCGTCGCCGGCACCCTGGTCGGCCTGTTGCTGGCGACCGCGCTGGTGCATGTCGCGTTTGGCAGCGAATGGGCGCGCATCGTCCTGCTCGCCGTGCTGTGCTTCGGTTTTCGCCAGTTGACCACGATGCATTATGGCCTTGGCGTCATGCTGCTCACCGCCCTGATCGTCGTGCTGCTCAGCTTCGAAGGCATCTCGCCGGCCGAAACCATGAACGCGCGAGCGCTCGGCACCAGCCTCGGCAGTGCGCTGGCACTGGCCGCTTATGCGCTGTGGCCAACCTGGGAACACGGCCGCGTGCGCGGTGCGCTGGCCGACCTGCTGGATGCCTACCGGCAATATTTCCTTGCGGTGGCTGGCGATGATTTGCGCGTGCGTGCCGACGTGCGCGCCCTGAGCCGGCGCGCGCGCACGAATGCGCAGGCGTCGCTGGATCGCCTGCGCGGCGAACCGCGCCGCCGCCACCTTGTGGCCACGGCGGAAGGCATCTTCGCCAACGCGAACCGTTTCCTGCGCGCGGCGATGGCCCTGGAGGCGATGCGCCAATCCGCTGCGCCGTTGTCGGATCGGCATGCCGTCGAGACATTCGCGGCAAACGTAAACGACGTCATGAATTTGCTCGCCCGCGCGCTGCGCGGCGGCAAGACGCCGGCCATCGGCAACGTGCTGCGCGAGGCGCAAAGCCGGCTCCGCGATGCCTTGCGCGCGCCGGCGCCGGACAACGATTCCGTACTCGTCGCGGCCTGGATCGACGCCAGCGATCGTATCGCCGACAGCATCGACACACTCGCTCACCTGCTCACCCGCGACGCATCCCCCGCCAGCGGTTAAACTTCTGCTCCATGCTCAAGATCGACACCCACGCCCACATCCTGCCGGCCCGCTGGCCGAACCTCGCCGAGAAATACGGCGACGAGCGCTTTCCGGTCATGGTCGACGCGGACGGGCGGCATCGCATCTACAAGGACGGCAAATTCTTCCGCGAAGTCTGGGCAAACGCGTTCGATGCCGAACACCGCATCGCCGACTACGCGAAATTCGGCGTGCAGGCACAAGCGATATCCACCGTGCCGGTGCTGTTTTCGTACTGGGCGAAGCCCAATCAGGCTCTGGAACTGCATCGTTTCCTGAACGATCACACCGCGCAAATCTGCCGCGCCCATCCGCGCCACTACGCCGGCATTGGCACGGTGCCGCTGCAGTCGCCGACGCTGGCGATCCAGGAAATGGAACGTTGCGTCGAGCAGCTCGGCCTGCAAGGCGTGCAAATCGGCTCGCACGTGGACGAATGGAACCTCGATGCGCCGGAACTGTTCCCGTTCTTCGAGGCAGCCGCGGATCTGGGCGCGGCGATCCTCGTGCATCCCTGGGACATGATGGGCAAGGATTCCATGCCCAAATACTGGCTGCCGTGGCTGGTCGGCATGCCCGCCGAACAAGCGCGCGCGGCCTGCTGCCTGATCTTCGGCGGCGTGCTTGAACGCCTGCCCCGGCTGCGCGTCGCCTTTGCCCACGGCGGCGGCGCATTTCCCTACACCATCGGCCGCATCGAACACGGCTTCCGCATGCGCCCCGACCTCGTCGCCACCGACAACGCGCGCAATCCGCGCGAATACGTGGATCGCCTGTATTTCGATTCCTGCGTGCACGACGATCGCGCGCTGCGCTACCTGCTCGACGTCGCCGGCGCGCGGCGCGTCATGCTCGGCACCGACTACCCGTTCCCGCTCGGCGAACAGGAGCCCGGCGCCGGCATCGCCGCGCTGGGTCTCGCACCCGCTGAGCAGGAATCCCTGTATCACGGCACGGCCTTGGAATGGCTCGGCCTGCCGGCATCGCGTTTCGCTTGAATCCACTGGAGACGAACATGCGCAAATCCGCACTCGCCACCCTCGCCACGACCCTGCTCGCGGCCAGCCCCGCCTTCGCGCAGTCCGCCGGCGAGTTTTCGCTGGACCAGGGCATCATCAAGTTCAGCGCGCCGCCGGCGTGGCCGGTGATCATGCAAAAGACCGAAGGCGACCCGCAGTTCGTCGCGTTCCAGGTCAAGGATCCGGCCGATGCCAACAGCGGCGAGGCGACGCGCGTGACCGTGGAGACGCGCCTGCTCAACGACTCCAGCAACTTCCAGCCCATGGTCAATCGCGACGTCGACAAGGCCAAGCAGATGCCGGGCTACGAACAAAAGACCGAGGGCGTGGATTCCACCACGCTGCGCTACTTCGCGAACAGCGGCAAGACGAAATACGAATACCGCGAAACCTGGTACCTCAACAGCCACCTGCTCGTGCACGTGCGCTGCGCAAGGCCGATGCTGGAGAAGACCACGGCACAATGGACCGCGGATTACGAAAAGGGATGTTCGCAGATCATGCAGTCGCTCAAGCCCCATTGACGCGACGATGACTGGTACCCTCGATCTTGCCGCCGCCGAGGCAGACGCCCGCGCGCGCGACGCCGCCGATGCGCTCGCGAGATTCCGCGACGAATTCCTGATTCCGCCGCACGGCGATGGGGAACAGACCTATCTCTGTGGCAATTCGCTGGGCCTGCAGCCGCGCGCCACGCGCCAGGCATTGATCGACGAACTCGACGACTGGCGCGACCTCGGCGTCGAGGCGCATTTCCGCGGCAAGCATCCGTGGATGCCCTACCACAACGAGGTACGCGCCCATCTGGCCGAACTCGTCGGCGCGCTGCCCGGCGAAGTCGTGGCGATGAATTCGCTCACCGTCAACCTGCACCTGATGATGGCGAGCTTCTACCGGCCCACGCCCGAGCGCAGCGCGATCCTGATCGAAAAAAATCCGTTTCCGTCGGATCGCTACGCCGTCGAGTCGCAGGTCCGTTTCCACGGCTTCGATCCGGCGACATCGTTGATCGAAATCGAAAGCGACGAGGCGAATGGATCGATCTCCGCCGCCGCCATCGAACGTGCCATCGGCGAACACGGTTCGCGCATCGCGCTGGTGATGCTGCCGGGCGTGCAGTACCGCACCGGCCAGGTGTTCGACCTCAAGCGCATCGCCGCTCTCGCCCACGCCAAGGGTTGTGTCATCGGCTTCGATCTCGCGCACTCGGCTGGCAACGTGCCAGTCAACCTGCACGACAGCGGCTGCGACTTCGCCGTATGGTGCAGCTACAAGTACCTCAACTCCGGGCCCGGCGCGGTCGCAGGCTGTTTCGTGCACGAGCGCCACGCGCGCACCGACCGGCCGCGCTTCGCCGGCTGGTGGGGACACGACCAGGCCACGCGTTTCAAGATGGGCCCGGATTTTTCGCCGACGCCGGGCGCAGACGGCTGGCAGTTGTCGAATCCGCCAATCCTCGCGCTGGCGCCGCTGCGGGTGTCGCTGGAAATCTTCCATCGCGCCGGACTCGCGCGATTGCGCGAAAAATCCATTGCCCTGACTGGCTATCTCGATGCGCTGATCCGCGAACATCTCGCCGGCGTCATCGACATCGCCACCCCGCGCGACCCCGGGCGCCGCGGCTGCCAGCTCTCGCTGCGCGTCGTGGACGGACGTGACGCAGGTCGGGCCCTGTTCGATTACCTCGGCGAGCGTGGCATCGTCGGCGACTGGCGTGAGCCCGACACCATCCGCATCGCGCCAACGCCACTGTACAACCGCCATCTCGACTGCCTGCACTTCGTTCGGGCGGCGCGGAACTGGGTAGCCGCGAAGTAACCTGCTGGTTTTGAACGGTTTCTCTATCGACGTGCACGATGCGCTTCAACGCATCGTGCAAACGCTCGCCCTCACCTTGCGCTCAATTAATGTACTTGTTAGTATCGCAATAGTTGAAATCTGAACTATTGCCGTGACTGCATTTCCCGCCTGCCCCAGTTTCGCCGCAATTGAATCCAGCATCGGCCGCGTCGCCGAGCGCCTGCGCGGCGCGCCGGTGCGCGACATCGTGCTGCTGCGCCTGATCAAATACCTGTCGGCGGGATTCGGCGTGCACCTGAATCGCATGGTGCGTCCGTCCGGACTGAACGAGGTCGGCTTCCGCACCCTGATGATGCTCTACGCGAACGCGGCAGCCGGCGTGTTCGCCTCGCAACTGAGCGAAGCGGCCGGCGAAACCCGTGCCAACATGACGCGCATCTGCGATGAGCTGGCGCGCAAGGGCTTGCTGCGACGCCACGCCGGGACATCGGATCGTCGCCGCGTTGTCCTGGAAATCACGCGCAAGGGTGTGGCCCTGATCGAACGCCTGTTGCCGAAGATGTGGTCGGAGCTGGACCTGGGCCTGCGTGCGCTGAGTGCGAGGGAAAAGCTCGATCTGGAACGCCTGCTGAAAAAACTCGCTGCCGCGCTCGATGCCAAGGGACAACCCGCATGATTCGTCTTTCCGTTTGGCCGCTGACCGCGGCGGTCGTGTTGCTTGCCGGCTGCGCGATCCCGCCGCGCCCGCAGCACCCGGATCTGTCCGCCACCGCGCCGCTGGCCGGAGTACCGGCCAACACGAACGCAGCGTGGCCGGAGTCGTCGTGGTGGCACCGCTACGGCGACGAACAACTGGACGACCTGGAAGCGCGTGCGCTGCGCGGCTCGCCCACACTGGCCGTCGCGCGCACCCGTTTCGACCAGGCCGCGCGCAACGTGGATGTCGCCAAGGCCAGCGGCGGCGCAAGCATCGGCGGCAGCGCACAGGTGCAACGTGAACGCCTGAGCGAACATGGACTCATCCCGAGCCAGTTCCTCGGATTCAACTGGTACGGCCAGGGCGACCTCGGCGTTTCCTTCAACTACGATTTCGATTTCTGGGGCAGCCACGGCGCCGACATCGCCGCCGCCGTCGACCGCACGCGCGCCGCCGCGGCAGAGCGCGATGCGGCAGCGTCCATGCTCGCCGCTGCCGTCGCCAACACCTACTTCGCCTGGCAGGCCGACCAGGCGCGCTTGACGCTGGCGCAGCAAATCGCCGATGGCTACGCACGCGGCCGCGTCATTGTCGCCGCGCGCGCGCGCCAAGGCCTGGACTCCGACGACAACGTGCACAAGGCCGACGCGGAACTCGCCGCCGCGCGCGAGGAAATCGCCAAGCTCGAAGGCGACGCGCGCATCCAGCATGCCGCGCTGGCTGCCCTGCTCGGCGTCGCGCCAACGGATCTGGGCGAATTGAAGCCCGTGCCGCTGCCAAAAGCCACGGCCGGGTTGCCCGATAACGCCGGATTCGATCTCATCGCGCGCCGCGCCGACGTGGCTGCCAGCCGCTGGCGCGTGGAGGCGGCGCTGAAGGATGTCGATGTCGCGCGCGCCGCGTTCTACCCGGACTTGAGCATCTCCGCGATGGCCGGGTTGTCGTCGATCGACCTGGGCAAGCTGCTCGTGCCCGGGAGCGCCGTGTTTGCGGCCGGCCCCGCGCTGCATCTGCCAATCTTCGAGGGCGGACGCCTGCGCGCACGCTTCGGCGTATCGCAGGCCGCGCTCGCCGCCGCCGTCGCCGACTACCACCAGGCCGTGACCGACGCCGCGCACGATGTGGCCACGCAGGCGTTGACGCTGCAACTGATCCAGGAACGCCAGCGCCAGAACGCGGCACAAGTCGCGGCCAAGACCCAACTCCTCGCCAGCGCGCGTGCGCGCATGCAGCGCGGCCTGAGCGATGCCATCCCGGTGCTCAATGCCGGCGAAACCCTGGATCGCCAGCGCGACGCCAGCGTGCAACTCGACGCGGCGGCGCTGACCGCTGAAATCGCCCTGACCCGTGCGCTTGGCGGCGGGTTCGGCGCGAATCCTTCACCCACTTCTTCTTCCGGAGCTCCATCGCCATGAGCGACTCCCCGACCGCAAGCAATGGAAATGGCAAGCGCCGCCGCCTGTTGCTCACCATCGCCGCCATCTTCATCGTCGCCGGCATCGCCTGGCTGGCGCTTTGGTGGTTGGTGTTCTCGTTGCGCGAAGTCACCGACGACGCCTACGTCAATGGCAACCAGGTCATCGTATCGTCGCAGGTGCCGGGCACCGTGACCGAAATCCTCGCCGACGACACCCAGCGCGTGGATGCAGGCCAGGTGCTGGTCAAGCTCGATCCCACCGATTCCGACCTCGCCCTGGCCAAGGCGCAAAGTGCACTGGCGCAGGCTGTGCGCCAGGTGCGCCAGCAGACGCAGATGGCCGGCCAGTACGACGCCGCCATCGCTGGGCAGCGCGAGAACCTCGCGCGCGCGCAAGCCGACCTCAAGCGCCGCGAACCGCTGCTCGCCGAACACGCGATCGCACCGGAGGAAGTCGCGCACGCGCGCCAAGCCGTGGTCGACGCGCAGGCCGCACTTGATGCCTCGACGCGCCAGTCCGCCGCCGCGCACGCGCTCGTCGACGGCACCACGATCGCCGAAAACCCTCTCGTGCAGCAGGCACGCGCCGCGTATCGCGAGGCGTGGGTGAACGATCATCGCAACGCAATCCTTGCTCCGATTTCCGGTTACGTCGCGCAGCGAAGCGTGCAGGTCGGCAGCCGCGTGCAGCCGGGCGCGCCACTGCTCACCATCGTGCCGCTGCACGATCTGTGGGTGGACGCGAATTTCAAGGAAAGCCAGCTCACCCACATCCGCATCGGCCAGGTCGCGCATGTGCATGCCGACGTCTACGGCGGCGACGTGACCTTCGATGGCCGCGTGGAAGGACTCGCCGCCGGCACCGGTGGTGCGTTCGCCCTGCTGCCCGCGCAAAATGCCTCCGGCAACTGGATCAAGGTGGTGCAGCGCGTGCCCGTGCGCATCGCGCTCGATCCGAAGCAACTGGAAAAGCATCCGCTGCGCGTGGGCCTTTCCACCGAAGTGACGGTCGACACGCACGAGCGCGGCGGTGCCGTGCTCGCACAGCAACCGGCCTCGAAGTCCATCGCCAAGACGTCGGTGTACAGCGCCGATTTCGCCGCTGCCGATCAAGCGGCGAATGCCATCGTCAAGGCCAATCTCGCGCACTGACATGAACGCACAAGTGCAAAGCGAACGCGCCGCCCCGCTGCGCGGCGCGCCGCTGGCTCTGCTCACGGTGGCGGTGGCGATCAGCACGTTCATGGAGGTGCTGGACCTCACCATCGTCAACGTCTCGGTTCCGCATATCGCGGGTAGCCTCGGTGTGAGCGCACAGGAAGGCACCTGGGCGATCAGTTCGTATTCGCTGGCGAGCGCGGTGATGCAGCCGTTGACCGGCTGGATCGCGCGCCAATTCGGCGAAGCGCGCACGTTCTGCGTTTCGGTCCTGCTGTTCGTAGCCATGTCGATGCTGTGCGGCCTCGCCACCAGCATGCCGATGCTGGTCGTCGCGCGCCTGTTGCAGGGTGCGGGCTCCGGCCCGATGGTGGCGCTGTCGATGGCGCTGTTGCTGAACAACTATCCGGATGCAAAAAAGGGAATCGCGTTGGCGATCTGGGCAATGACCGTCGTCGTGGCGCCGATCTTCGGGCCCATCCTCGGCGGCTGGATCACCGACAACTATTCGTGGCCGTGGATCTTCTACATCAACGTGCCGGTGGGCCTGATCGCCGCCTTCGTGACCTGGAACCTGCTGCGCGGCCGGGAATCGAAGATCGTGAAGACGCCGATCGACAAGGTCGGCCTGTTCCTGCTCATCCTCGGCATTGGTTGCCTGCAGTTCATGCTCGACAACGGCAACGACAAGGACTGGTTCTCTTCGCCGATGATCCTCACGCTCGGCCTGACCGCGCTGGTCGCGCTCGTGTTCTTCGTCGCCTGGGAAATCACCGAACGCCACCCGGTGGTCGACCTGCACCTGTTCGCCAAACGCAACTTCACCGTCGGCGTCACGGCGCTGTCCATGGGCATGGTCGGCTTTTTCGGCATCAACGTGGTGTTTCCGCTGTGGCTGCAGATCGACCTCGGCTACACCGCGACCTGGGCGGGCCTCGCCACCGCGCCGGTCGGCATCCTCGCCTTCCTGGTCTCGCCGATCATCGGCAAGAACATCCAGAGGCTCGAACTGCGCGCGGTGACCACGTTCGCCTTCATCGTGTTCGGCGGCACTTCGCTGTGGTTCGCGAGTTTTCCCACCGATGCCGCGTTCGGCCAGTTGGTCGTGCCGCGTTTCATCATGGGCATCGGCATCGCCTGCTTCTTCGTGCCGCTGAATCAGGTGATCGTGTCGGGCCTGAAACCCGAGGAGCTCGCCTCCGCGTCGGGCCTGGCGAACTTCTTCCGTACCATCGCGGCGAGCTTTTCAACCGCCGTCACGGTGACAATGTGGCAGCACCGCGGTGAATACCACCATGCGGTGCTGGCCGAGCATCTGAATGCCGCCAGTCCGGCCACGCAATCCTACCTGGGCCACTTGCAGGCGATGGGCGCAAGCGCGACCAAGGCATGGGCTGTAATCGAAAACGTCGTCACCCGCGAAGCGCTGACCCTGGCCGTCAACGACGTGTTCTGGCTGTGCGCTCTATTGTTCTTCGCGATGATTCCGATCGTCTGGCTGGCAAAACCGCCGTTCGGAAATGCAGGCGCGGCGGTGGCGCACTAGAACATATGCTTCTCGATGCCCAGCTGCGCGAGAATCTTGCTGGCGATTTCCTCGATCGAGGTGTGCGTGGTGTTCTGCACTGGAATGTTCTCGCGGCGGAACAGTTTGTCGGCCAGCTCCAGTTCGCGCCGGCACTGCTCGATTTTCGCGTAACGGCTACCGGGCTTGCGCGCCTCGCGTACCTGGGCGAGGCGTTGCGCGTCGATGGTCAATCCATACAGACGCTGACGGTACGGCACCAGGCGCTTGGGCAATTCGAGCTTGTCGAGATCGTCCTCGGTCAGAGGATAGTTTGCCGCCTTCACGCCGTAGTGCAGCGCCATGTAGAGGCATGTCGGCGTCTTGCCGACGCGCGAGACGCCGACAAGGATGACGTCGGAATCGGCATAGTTCACGTCGATGCCGTCGTCGTGCGTGAGCGCGTAATTGGTCGCGTTGATGCGCGATTCGTATTCGGCGAAATCGGTCATGCCGTGCGCCTTGCCCACGCGCGGCGAGCGCTTGGTGCCGAGTTCGTGTTCCAGCGGCGCGATGAACGGCGCGAACACATCCAGCATCAGGGCGCCGCTGGTGGCGAGGATTTCCGACAACACCGGATCGATCACGGTATTGACCACGATCGGCCTCACCCCGCCGGTGGCATAGACGTTGCGGATGCGCGCCGCAGCGCCGTGGGCCTTTTCCTCGTCGTCGACGAAAGGGATGCGCACCGTGTCGTAGGCGATACCGTCGAACTGGGTGAGCACGGAATGGCCGATGGTTTCAGCGGTGATGCCGGTGCCGTCGGAAACGAAGAAAATGGGACGGTGCATTAGCACAGTGTAAGCGATTGCGCTTGTCTAGCCGCTCGTAAACCCCGAAAATCGGCATCTTTCCCGCGTGCCCCCGGAGATTCCCCTTGAGCGACCTCATCCTTTGGCTTGACGAGCTGCGCCTGTCCGACCTCGGCAAGGTCGGCGGCAAGAACGCCTCGCTCGGCGAGATGATCGGCAACCTGGCCAAACTCGGCGTTTCGGTACCGGGCGGATTCGCGACCACGGCCGATGCCTTCAAGCAGTTCATCGCGCAATCGGGTCTGGCCGAGCGCATCCAGAAAAAACTCGCCGCGCTCGATGTCGACAACGTCGATGCGCTGACCCGCGCCGGCGCGGAAATCCGCCAATGGGTGATCGACACCCCGCTCATCCCGGCCTTCGACAAGGCCGTGCGCTCGGCCTACGCGCAGCTCTGCGAAAAATCCGGCGTCGCCAATACTTCCGTCGCCGTGCGTTCTTCTGCCACGGCGGAGGATTTGCCCGATGCCTCGTTCGCCGGCCAACAGGAAACCTACCTCAACGTCAGCGGCGCGGACGACGTGATCCACAGGGTCAAGGAAGTTTTCGCCTCGCTCTACAACGACCGCGCCATCGCCTATCGCGTGCACCATGGCTTTGCCCACGAGGACGTGTTCCTCTCCGCCGGTGTGCAGCTCATGGTGCGCTCGGACATCGGCGCTTCGGGCGTGCTGTTCACGCTCGATACCGAATCCGGATTCCGCGATGCCGTGTTCGTGACCGCGAGTTACGGCCTCGGCGAGATGGTCGTGCAGGGCGCGGTGAATCCGGACGAGTTCTACGTCTACAAGCCGACGCTGAAGCTCGGCAAGCCGGCGATCCTGCGCCGCCAGGTCGGCGCCAAGCAGCAGCGCATGGTGTATTCGACAAAACCCGGCGAGCGCGTGCGCATCGAGGATGTGCCCGCCACCGATCGCGCGAAATTCTGCATCACCGATGCCGACGTGCACGAACTGGCGAAGCAATCGCTCGTCATCGAGCAGCACTACGGCCGGCCGATGGACATCGAATGGGCCAAGGACGGGAATAGTGGACAACTATACATCGTGCAGGCGCGGCCGGAAACGGTGAAGTCACGTGCGCGCGCCGCGCAAATCGAGCGTTTCCAGCTCAAAGGCAAAGGCAAGGTGCTGGCCGAGGGACGCGCGATCGGGCAGAAAATCGGTGCCGGCACGGCGCGCGTGATCCGCTCGCTCGCGGACATGAGCCGCGTGCAGGCCGGCGACGTGCTCGTCGCCGACATGACCGATCCCGACTGGGAACCGGTGATGAAGCGCGCCGCGGCCATCGTCACCAACCGCGGCGGCCGCACCTGCCATGCCGCGATCATTGCGCGCGAGCTGGGCGTGCCGGCCGTGGTCGGCACCGGTGATGCGTTGTCGAAAATTCCCGACGGCGCGCCGGTCACGATCTCATGTGCCGAGGGCGACACCGGATTCATCTACGCTGGCAAGCTCGAGTTCGAGCGCGTCACCGCAGACCTCGACAAGATGCCGCCAGCACCGCTGAAAATCATGATGAACGTGGCAAATCCCGAGCGCGCCTTCGATTTCGCCATGCTGCCGAACGCGGGCGTGGGCCTGGCGCGACTGGAAATGATCATCGCCAGCCACATCGGCCTGCATCCGAAAGCGCTGCTCGAATTCGACAAGCAGGACGCCGCGACGAAGAAGAAAATCGCCGAACGCATCGGCGGCGAAGATCCGGTCGAGTTCTACGTAAACCGTCTGGCCGAAGGCATCGCCACGATCACTGCCGCATTCGCGCCGAATCCGGTGATCGTGCGCCTGTCGGATTTCAAGTCCAACGAATACGCCAACCTGATCGGCGGCGCGAAGTACGAGCCGCATGAGGAAAACCCGATGATCGGTTTCCGCGGCGCCTCACGCTATGTCGATCCGAGCTTCAAGCCCGCGTTCGAGCTCGAATGTCGCGCGATGAAAAAGGTGCGCGAGGAAATGGGTCTGACCAATGCGTGGGTGATGATCCCGTTCGTGCGCACGCTTGACGAGGGTCGCCGAGTCATCGACGTGCTCGCAGAATTCGGGCTGCGCAAGGGCGAGCACGGATTGAAAATCATCATGATGTGCGAAGTGCCATCCAACGCCCTGCTCGCCGACGAGTTTCTCGATATCTTCGACGGTTTTTCGATCGGCTCCAACGACCTGACCCAGCTCACGCTCGGCTTGGACCGCGATTCGGCCATCGTCGCCGGCCTGTTCGACGAGCGCGATCCGGCGGTGAAGAAGTTGCTGTCGATGGCGATCCAGACCGCGAAGAAGAAAGGCAAGTACATCGGCATTTGCGGCCAGGGTCCAAGCGATCATCCGGACCTCGCGCAATGGCTGATGGAACAAGGCATCGAATCGGTGTCGCTGAATCCGGATACGGTCGTCGACACCTGGCTTGCACTGGCGAAATCGAAGGAGCGCGCATGAAGACTTCGATCCTGATCGTCGCCGCGATCGCCCTGACCTGCACATGCGCGCAAGCAGCCACGCCAGCCGATTTTTCGTTCGACGACGTGGCCAAGCTCGTCAGCTTGAGCGACCCGCAGATCTCGCCGGATGGCAAGAGCATCGTGGTGGTGCGTTCCACGCCGGACTGGAAAACCGACAAGTCGAAACACGAACTCGACCTCGTCGATGCGAAAACCGGCACGCTGCGCGCGCTCACGTTCGAGCGCGATGGCGTGTCCTCGCCGCGCTGGTCGCCGGACGGAACGCGCATCGCCTTCCTGGCCAAGGCGACCCTGCCCAAGAGTGAGGATGGCAAGGACGGCGACGCGAAGGACAACGATGGTGCCAAGCCGCAGATCTTCGTGATGCCCATGGACGGCGGCGACGCCATGCGCGTGACCGCGGCCAAGCAGGGCGTCGAAGAATTCACCTGGAGCCCGGACGGCACGCGCATCGCATTCGTCAGCGAAGATGTGCCGGTCAACGAGAAGGCGATCAAGGAACACAACAAGTCGTTCCAGGTCACCGACGGTCATTTCCTGCTGCGCGAGGCGCTGGCTTCAGCGCATGTCTGGATCGTGCCGAGCGCCGGCGGCGAGGTGAAACGCCTGACACAAGGCGCTTTCAGCGTCAAAAACGATCAGGACGATCCCGCTCCGCTGGTTTTCAGCCGCGACGGCAAGCGCATCGTGTTCACGAAATATCCCTCGCCCTACTGGGGCCCGTCGTTCCGCAGCGTGATTGCCTCGGTAAACGTGGACGGCGGCGATCCGCAAACGCTGGTCGAGGCACAGGGTTCGACCGCGTTCGCCTACGCACCGGACAGTGATCGTTTCGCCTTCCAGCGTCCGCGCAACGGCGACCAGAATAACGGCAATGCGGTGTACGTCAACGTCAACGGAAAGATCAGCGACGCCACTGCGGCGCTGGCACGCAATTTCAACGGATTTTCCTGGCTGCCGGGCGGCAAGTCGCTACTGGCATTCGGCGATCTCGGCACGAACGCGACGATCTGGGAACAGGCAGTCGATGGCAAGGCGCGCACGCTCGATCTGGGCGATGTGCAGGTTTCGTCCCCACTCAGCGTTTCGCCCAAGGGCGCGGTGGCCTTTATCGGTGCGACGTCAATGCAACCGGCCGAGTTGTACGTGCTGGATTCGGCGCGCGCCAAGGCGCGCCGCCTGACCCACGTGAATGCGTTTGCTGAAAAGCTCGACCTCGGACGCAGCGAGCCCGTGCAATGGACGCAGGACGGATTCACCGAGGATGGCGTGCTCACATACCCTCCCGGTTTCGACAAGGCAAAGAAATACCCGCTGGTGCTGCAAATCCACGGCGGCCCGGAATCGGCCTCGACCGTTCGCTTCTCGCCGCTGACGCAACTGCTCGCGTCCGCCGGTTTCGTGGTCTTCCAGCCGAATTATCGCGGCAGCACGAACATGGGCGACACCTACCAGCATGCGATTTTCCGCGACACCGGCGCAGGCCCGGGCAAGGATGTGATGGCCGGCGTGGAAGCTGTGAAGAAACTCGGCTTCGTCGACGCCAACCGCATCGGCGTTTCCGGCTGGTCCTACGGCGGCTACATGACGACCTGGCTCACGGGCCATTACGACGCATGGAAGGCGGCGGTTTCGGGCGCCGCGCTGACCGACTGGGTGATGGACTACACGATTTCGTATTACCAGATGGGCGACGTGTATTTCTTCGGCGGCTCGCCGTGGCTGGAAAGGGATCGCGCCATCTGGCGCGAGCAGTCGCCGATCCAGTACGCGGCGAACGTGAAAGCGCCGACCTTGATCATGGGCGATGTCGGCGATTCCAACGTGCCGCTGGTCAACAGCTACGAGTGGTACCACGCCCTGCGCGACAATGGCGTCGACGTGGAGTTTTACGCCTACCCCGCCGACTCGCACTTCCCGCGCGACATCGTGCAGACAGTCGATGTGTACAAGCGCTGGGTGGGTTGGATGCAGAAACACCTGAAATGAAGCAGCGGGCGCGCCATCCATGACGCGCCCGTTTACATCTCAGCTTCCGATGAAATCGGATTTGCCCAGTTCCACGCCGTTGTGGCGCAGGATGGCGTACGTCGTGGTGACGTGGAAATAGAAGTTCGGCATCGCATAGAAGCGCAGGTAATCCAGACCGTTGTCGAAATGCCGGTCACCATGGCGCATCTTCAACGTCAACGGCTTGTTCTCGCTACCGGCGAAGTTCGCCGCCGGAATGCCGTTGATGAAATCGCGTACCTTGGCGACGCGAGCCTTCAATTCTGCGAACGTCGTTTCATTGTCTGGATGCGAGGGCACTTCCACACCACCGAGGCGCGCCGCGCCGCCCTTGATCATGTCGCAGGCGATCTGCACCTGGCGCGTGAGCGCGAACATGTCCGGCGCAAGGCGCGCATTGAGCAACACCGAGGGTTCGATTTTCTTCGCCACGGCGAACGCCTCGCCTTTTTCGAGGATGGCAGACAGGTTGCCGAGCATGCGGCTGGCAATGGGGACGATCATTTCGTACATCGAGACTTGCATGGAATTTCCTTGTGATGGAAGAAAACGAGGCGCGACGAGCAGGCGCACACTTTGAGCCGATCCATGCGAAAATCAAGTGACATTCGACCCCGTAGCTCAGCTGGATAGAGCGCGCCCCTCCTAAGGGCGAGGTCGCCCGTTCGAATCGGGCCGGGGTCGCCACAGGAACATCATTGTCAAGGTGCCGGCCCAGAATGGGGAACTTCGAACGCTTCGAAACCCTGTGCGAACAAAGTGTCCGGCAAGCCAAGTTCTCCGCTCAAGATGGCGAAGCTGTTTTGCGTTGCCTCGCCTGAACGGCACTTTCCCGGAGTTCCCCAGGTGGAGCCGTCACAAGTCGAGTCGATGTTCGTGAATGCCTTTTCGCCACACCCGATACCGAACGACATGATATCGGCACACGGGGTGACCCGATCGAGGCTGTACAGCGTGCCAACAACAGTCGCGGCGCCCCAACAAGCGTCGTCGACATTTCCATTGAACAGGCTCGCGAAGACGAATCCGATGGTATTGGGTTCGCGCGAACCGGAATACGGCGCTAACGCGCCAATGTTGGAAGACAATCCAATCGATTCAGAATAGGTCGTCAGTATGACTTCCTCGCGCGGCCGGCTGCCCGGATCGAATACCGTCACGCGAATATTGAATGGCGCGAGTACGGCACGTGTGCATGCTGCAATCTGATTGAATGTGTCGTCGGAATACGCAAACGCGGGCGCCGTCGCAGACCCATTGAGGATCGACGATTTTCTATTGACGGCATCGTCCGTGCCAACGCCCAGAGGACAGTTGCCCGTGCAGCGATTGAGATACACAAGATCAGGCACCTGACTACTGACGCCCTCAGCCTGCTGCGCGAACAAGAGCATGACCCAGACAATGCCCACGAACAGGTAGTTTCGGCTGCTCATTTTCGACCCCCTCAGGCTAACGGCACTAGGGATGATACGTCGATTCGCCATGGGCACGGACATGTCGATGCCAATCATGGGCTGGTGCGCTTGTTATAATGCCAGTACTTCGCACCCTGTTACGCGACGCTTTTTCGCTTTTCTCCGGAGCAATCCCATGTCTGCATCCATCCTCAAGGCGCTGGATCTTTCCGGCGCCGAATCCGGCACTTACCTCGGCAACGGCGAATGGTCGAAGACCGCCGCCAGCGTCATCAAGGTGATCAATCCGAGCACGCACGAGGTCATCGGCAAGGTGCAAGCGAGTTCGGCGGACGATTACGAAATCCTCGTCAAGCGCGCGCAGGAAGCGTTCAAGACCTGGCGCACGACGCCTGCGCCGCGCCGCGGCGAAGCCGTGCGCCTGTGCGGCGAAGCTCTGCGCAAGCACAAGGATGCGCTCGGCTCGCTGGTCGCGCTGGAGATGGGCAAGATCAAGCCTGAAGGCGACGGCGAAGTGCAGGAAATGATCGACATCGCCGATTTCGCGCTCGGCCAGTCGCGCATGCTGTACGGCGCGACCATGCACTCGGAGCGCCCGGGCCATCGCATGTACGACCAATACCATCCGCTCGGCCTCGTCGGCATCATCAGCGCGTTCAATTTCCCGGTCGCGGTGTGGGCCTGGAATGCGTTCATTGCGGCAGTGTGCGGCAACATCTGCATCTGGAAGCCGTCGCCGAAGACGCCACTGTCGGCGATTGCCGCGCTGAAAATCTGCAACGCCGCGCTCAAGGACGGCGGATTCCCGGACCTGTTCTTCCTGTTCAACGACGCCGGCTCCGAACTTGCTTCGAAATTCGTCGACGATCGTCGCGTTGCGCTGATCAGTTTCACCGGCTCGACCGCCGTCGGCCGTCATGTCGGCGAGCGCGTTGCCAAACGCATGGGCCGCTCCTTGCTCGAACTGGGTGGCAACAATGCGATCATCGTCGATCAAACGGCCGATCTGAAACTTGCGATTCCCGCCATTGTGTTCGGCGCGGTCGGCACCGCCGGCCAGCGCTGTACAACCACGCGCCGGCTGCTGGTGCACGAAACCATCTACGACAACGTGGTCGATACTCTCGTCGGCGCGTACAAACAGGTCGAGAAAAAAATTGGCGATCCGACACAGGCAACGACGCTGATGGGCCCGCTCAACAGTCCCGATGCAGTGAACCGCTACACCACTGCGATCGACAAGGCCAAGGCCGCGGGCGGCAAGGTTTTGACCGGCGGCACGGCCTTGAAGGATCGCCCCGGCAATTTCGTATTGCCCACCATCATCGCCGGCCTGAGGAACTCCGACGAAGTGGTGCAGACCGAGACGTTCGCGCCGATCCTGTACGTGATGCCGTTCAAGACCTTGGACGAGGCGTTCGCCATGCACAACGGCGTGCCGCAGGGCCTGTCGTCGTCGATCTTCACGCAGAACGTGAAGTCCGCTGAAGCGTTCCTGTCCAGCGCGGGTTCGGATTGCGGCATCGCCAACGTCAACTTAGGCACTTCGGGCGCCGAGATCGGCGGCGCGTTCGGCGGCGAGAAGGAAACCGGCGGCGGCCGCGAATCGGGTTCCGACGCGTGGAAGGCCTACATGCGCCGTCAGACCAACACGATCAATTATTCCGACGCGCTGCCGTTGGCACAAGGCATCAAGTTCGAGTTTTGACCGGACATTGCAGCCGCGACATGTGCATGATATGTTAATGCGCATGTCGTGGAGTCCGCCATGAAAACCGAACGTGTCACCTTGCTGATCTCGCCCGTCGACAAGCGCCAGTTGCAAAGCCTTGCCGAAGACCGCGGCATGACCGCAAGCGAACTCGTGCGTCAGGCCGTGCAGGCCTATGGCGCCAGTTCAATCGACGAAACCCGCGAACTTGCCGCGCTGACCCGCGAATTGCGCGAGGCAATTCCCGGCATGCGCCGCAGCCTGCGCGATGCCAACACCGCCGCCGAGCGCGCGATCGCCGCCATGCGCGGCGCGAATCCCTTGCATCGCGTCGCCGAACCGCGCGCGCGTCATCGCGCGGGCAAGCGCTGACATGGGCGTTCTGGCCGATGCCATCGCCGTGCTTAAAGATGCGCTGCAGATGCGCGGCGACATGGATCGGCTCGCGCGCAACGTCGAAACTCTTTCGCAACTCATGACCGATCTCGACCGTCGCATGATCCGCATCGAAACGATGGTGGAGATTGCGGAGAAGCGCCGTACCCCGCCGCGCATCTCCAAGACTTGAACGCCGTCCTTGTACGCGCTGACCCGCCCGTTTCTTTTTTGCCTCGACGCCGAACGCGCGCACGATCTCGCGCTGACTTCGATCGAGGCGGCCTACCGTACCGGCCTGAATCCCTTGCTGGCGGCGAAACCGGCCCCGCTGCCGACAATCGTGTTCGGCATCGAATTCCCGAATCCGGTCGGACTTGCCGCCGGCCTCGACAAGAACGGCGCGCATATCGATGCGCTGGCGGCCCTGGGTTTCGGCTTCATCGAAATTGGCACCACCACGCCGCGCGCGCAACCCGGAAATCCAAAGCCGCGCATGTGGCGGCTGCCCGAACATCAGGCCGTGATCAACCGGCTGGGATTCAACAACGCCGGTGTCGATGCGCTGGTGCGCAACGTCGAGCGCGCCCGCCACGCCGGTGTGCTCGGAATCAACATCGGCAAGAACAAGGACACGCCAAACGAGAATGCCGTCGAGGATTATCGGTACTGCCTCGAGCGCGTCTACGCCTGCGCCAGCTACGTGACCGTGAACATCTCCTCGCCGAACACGCAGGGTTTGCGCGATTTGCAGGAGGAGGAAACGCTCAAGCGCTTCGTCGGCACGCTGCGCGAGACGCAGGAAAAGCTCGCGACCCGTCACGGCGCACGCAAACCGATGTTGCTGAAGATCGCACCGGATCTTTCGGAAGGCGAAATGGATGGCATCGCTCAGGTGCTGCTCGCGGCAAATATCGACGGCCTGATCTGCACCAACACGACCGTCGATCGCAGCTCGATAAACGGCGCGCGCCATGCAGAAGAAACGGGAGGTTTGTCCGGTAAACCTCTGTTCGACAAGGCAACTTCAGTACTGCGTGGCATGTCGCAAAGGCTCGCCGGCAAAATCCCGTTGATCGGTGTCGGCGGCATTATGTCCGGGGCGGACGCGGCGGCGAAGATCGCCGCCGGTGCGAGCCTCGTGCAGTTTTACAGCGGCATGGTCTATCGCGGTCCGGTCCTGATTGGCGAAGCGGTGGAAGCGATCCGTAGGCAAACTTCGCGATGAAGCCGGACACCCTCGCCGAATCGGGCTACCGCGTTACCGAGAATGCGGACCTCAAGCATCGCAGCAGCTTTCGCGTGCCGGCGCGTGCGAACTGGCTGATTGAGGTGAACGATGCACGCACCTTGCCCGAGGTGTTCGAACTCGGCGCCGTCCGGCATGGACCGCAGCTGATTCTCGGCGAGGGCAGCAATGTGCTCCTGACCCGCGACTGGCCTGGCGTGGTGCTCTCGCCTGTCGCGCGCGGAATTCGCGTCCTCGAAGATCGCGGTGACCACGCTGCGGTGCGTGTAGAGGCTGGCGAGAACTGGAACGACTTCGTGCACTGGTCGCTGGGCCGTGGTTTCGCCGGTCTGGAAAACCTGATCCTGATTCCGGGCAGCGTCGGCGCGGCGCCGATCCAGAACATCGGTGCCTACGGCGTGGAGGTACGCGAGTTCATCGCGACCGTCGAGGCGTTCGACCGGCGCATTGGTCAGCTTGTGCGATTGGCCAATGCCGACTGCGCCTTCGGCTATCGCGATTCCGTCTTCAAGCACGAGCCGGATCGCTACTTCGTCTGCGCCGTGGAATTCGCGTTGCCGCGCCGGCGCGACCTGCGCCTGGATTATGCCGGCGTGCGCGAAGAACTCGCGGCGATGAAAATCGATGCGCCAAGCCATGCGGCCGTCGCCGACGCCGTGATGCGCCTGCGCCTGCGCAAGCTGCCGAACCCCGGCGAGATCGGCAATGCCGGCAGCTTCTTCAAGAATCCCGTCGTATCCGCGGCTCAAGCGGGCGATTTGCAGCGCGCGCATCCGACGCTGCCGAGTTGGCCTGCCGAACATCGGCAGTGCAAGTTGTCCGCGGCCTGGCTGGTCGAAGCGGCCGGCTTCAAGGGATTTCGCAAGGGCGACGCCGGCGTATCAGAACGCCATGCGCTGGTGCTGGTCAATCACGGCGCGGCGACCGGCGAACAGATCCGCACGCTGGCGCAGCGCATCATGGATGGAGTGCAGGCAAGGTTCGGCGTCCGCATCGAACCCGAGCCGCGCATCGTCTGACGTCGTCCGAACAGATTTCACTTCAGTAAACGGGAATAAATCCATGTATTCAAAGAACAAGATCAGGCCACATACCTTGGCGATCTTGCTGTGTTGCGGCCTCGGCGCCGCAAGTGCGCCACCAGTGTTCGCCGAAGGCCCGGCCACCACGGTAGAGCAGTCCAACGCGCTGCGCGCGACCCTGGACAACGGCCTGCGCATCGTGATCGTGCATGACGCGTTGGCGCCGATGGTGACGACGCAGATCACCTACATGGCCGGCAGCTATGAGACGCCGAGCGGTTACCCCGGCACCGCGCACGCGCTCGAACACATGATGTTCCGCGGCAGCAAGGGACTGTCCGGTTCGCAGTTGAACGAGATGACCGGCAAGATGGGCGCCGAGAACAACGCCTTCACCAGCAACGACGCCACCCAGTATTACTTCGTGGCGCCGGCACAGTACGTCGACCTGCTGTTGAAGATCGAAGCCACGCGCATGCGCGACGCGCAATTGTCCGACAAGGATTGGGGATTGGAGAAGGGCGCGATCGAGCAGGAAGTCTCGCGCGACATTTCCGATCCGGGTTATCTCGCCTTCGCGGATGCCGAACGCGCGCTATACGCCGGCACCGGTTACGCCGAAGATGCGCTCGGCACGCGACCCTCGTTCGACAAGACCACCGGCAAGATCCTGCAGGGCTTCTACGATTCGTGGTATGTGCCGAACAATGCCTTGCTGGTGATTGCCGGCGATGTCGATACGCAAGCGACGCTGGCCAAGGTCAAGCAATTGTTCGGCGCTATTCCACGACACGACACGCCAGTGCGCGCGCCGGTCAAGCTGGCCGCGTTCAAGCCTTCCACCATTGCCAAGACCACGCCGGACGCGACTGGCTCGGTCCAGTTCATGTACCGCATGCCTGGCATGAAATCGAAGGACTACGCCGCCTCCCAGGTATTGATGGATGTACTCGGCAATGCGCGCAGCAACCTCTCGGAACTGGCCGCGCAGGGCAAGGTTCTTTCCGCCGACGCTGGCGTGCAGCCCTTCAGCCGCGGCGGTATCGGCATCGTCGAGGTTGGCTTTCCGAAAGGCGGCGCCGCGGCGCAGGCGAAAAAGCATCTGGACGGCGTGATCGCCGATCTGCTCAGAAACGGCGTTCCAGCCGATCTCGTCGACGCAGCCAAGCGATCCGAACTCGCTCAGGCCGAGTTCAAGAAGAACAGCGCCGTGCAACTGGCCAGTTCCTGGTCGTGGGCTCTGGCCTGGCAGGGCCTGGATTCGCCCGACCAGGCCGAGCAACGCATCCGCGACGTCAGCGTCGACGACGTCAACCGCGTCGCGCGCGAATACCTCAAACCCGATGGCCGCGTGACCGTGGTGCTCACGCCCGACCCGAACGGCAAGCGCCCGCCGAACAGCCAGGGCTTCGGCGGCACCGAGAAATTCGGCAGCGACGACAAGCTCGACGTGCCGCTTCCCGAATGGGCGAACACGGCGCTGGCCAAGCTCGAAATGCCGCACTGGACGCTGGCTCCCGTGTCGATGAAGCTCGCCAACGGCATCACCCTGATCGTGCAACCCGAATCCGTGAGCAAGACCGTCACCCTGGTCGGCCACGTCGATCATGATGCCAAGCTGCAGGAGCCCGCCGGCAAGAACGGCGTCGGCCGCCTGCTCTCCGCGCTGTTCGACTACGGCACCACGTCGCTGGACCGTACTGCCTTCCACAAGGCGCTGGACGAGATCGCCGCCAGCGAATCGGCCGGCGACGACTTCAAGCTGGCGGTGCCGACGGCGGGCTTCGACCACGGCATGCAATTGCTGGCCGACAACGAACTACATCCGGCATTGCCGCAGTCTGCATTCGACGTGCAGCGCAAGACCTTGTCGCGCACGCTCGCCGGCGAACTTCAATCGCCGCAGTACAAGATGTACCGCGCACTGTCCAAGGGCCTGTTGCCTGAAGGCGACCCGGGCCTGCGCGAAGCCACGCCAGCGACCGTCGACAAACTGGATTTGTCCGACGCCAAAGCGTATTTCGCGCAGACCTATCGCCCGGACCTCACCACGATTGTCGTGGTCGGCGACTTGACGCCGGAATCGGCCAGGTCCACGGTCGAAAAATATTTCGGCGGCTGGAAGGCGAACGGGCCGAAGCCTGATGTGATCCCGAAACCCGTACCGCTCAATCCCGCCAGTTACGCCGTGGTGCCGAATACCTACGCTTCGCAGGATCAGGTACTGATGGGCCACATGCTCGACGTGAACCTGGCCAACCCCGACCGTTACGCGCTGAAACTGGCCAACGACGTGCTCGGCGGCAACGGTTTTGCCTCACGCCTGATGAACGACATCCGCGTCAAGCATGGCTACGCCTATGGCGCGAGTTCGGGCATGAACATCGACCGCTCGCGCTCGGTGTTCTACGTCTACTACGGCAGCGATCCGGACAAGGTGGCGCCGGTGGATGCGCTGGTTTCGGCCAATATCGAGGCGCTGCAGGACACGCCGATCAAGGCGGACGAACTCACCAACGCGCGCCAGTTCCAGATCCGTTCGATACCGCTGGGTGTTTCCAGTGTCAACGGCATCGCCCGCTCGCTGCTGTCATGGAGCTGGCACGGCGAACCGCTGGATCAGCCGATGGTCGCGGCCAAGTACTACCTCGACCTCACCGCAGAACAGGTTCAGGACGCCTGCAAGAAATACCTGAAGCCGAAAAACCTGGCCCAGGTGGTGCAGGGTCCGGCACCGAAGAAGCATTGAGCCGCATTGCGCAGTCCGGTCAGCTCACTCTCCGCATTGGAAGTAGACAACATGATCCGGATTCAATGCGACGGTTTGACCAAGGCTGATCGAACCGGTCTTGCGCAGGTGCACTTCGTCGCGGTGCAGGCGTAGTTCATCGTCGTCGCCGAGCTTGACCCAGGTACCGTTGGTCGAGCGGTCGGAAATCATGAAATAACCGCGCTTGTATTCGATCATGGCGTGATTGCGCGACACCCATTCCGCATCGACGCACAGGCTGCTCGCCGCGTCGCGTCCCAGGGTGAACGGCTGCGACAGCGCGTCGAGTTCCAGCACCTGGCCGCGGTAGCGCAGCAGCAGCTTGGCCGCCGCCGGCTGGCCACTGGCATCGAGCCGGATCGCACGCTGCACCATTGTGACGTTGGAGGTGTCTTCCTGCCATTGCACGTCGACGATATCGATCGGATGCTGTTTCCCGGCCACGCGCGCCTGCCCGACCGCGCGCGTGTGCAGCATGCCGACATTGGTCAGCATGTTGACCGTGCTCGCGGTGGTGATGATCTGCTCACGCTTGGCCAGCGAGGCCATGCGCGCAGCAGTATTCACCGCATCGCCGTAAACGTCGTTGTCCTCGACCAGGGTTTCGCCGTGGTGCAGGCCGATGCGGATGGCAAGCTTGTCCTTGGCGAAATTGACGTCGTGGGCGATGCGTTTTTGCATGTCCACGGCGCAGAGCAGGCCCTGCATCGGCCCGGGATACGTGCACATGATCTCGTCGCCGATGGTCTTGATCACGCGTCCGCCATGGCGTGCGGTGACTTCTGACAGCGCACCCAGGATCGCAGCGACGAGCCGCCGCGCTTCGAGGTCGCCACGCGTCTCGAACAGCTTGGTGCTGCCGCTGACGTCGGCAAAGAGGATGGTGAGGGGGTGGCTTTGGCTCATCGCGGCCCAAGTTTAGGCTATTCCGGCGACCGGCTCAAAGCCCCCGCGAAGCGGCGCGTCACGCCAATGTTTCGGCGGCCGCGACGATATCCGCATCGCCCGGCAAAACCAGCAGGGCCGCACCCGCCAACGGCGTGTAGGTATCCGCGCCGACCACGCGCCGGAGCGGCTTGGCGCCATGTCCGGCCTCGACGATAGCGGTGATGACGCCCTCACCCACACCAGCCGAACGCCGGCCTTCGTCGACCACAAGGATGCGCGCGCATTCGCCGGCGTGGCGCGCGATCGCCGCTTCGTTGAGCGGAGCCAGCCAGCGCAAATCGATCACGCACACCTTCCAGCCCTTCCTCGCCTCGATTTCACGCGCCGCGCGCAGGCTCATCGGTACGCCATTGCCGAAGGTGAAGATCACCAGGTCTTTGGCAGTGGGCGCGTAGACGCGCTCCTCGCCCAGGGTCAAGGCCTGGTCCGGCGCCGGGTAGGCGAACTGCCACTGTCCGTCGCCGGCGACGTACACGTCCTTGGTCATGTACAGCGCGATCGGCTCCAGAAACGCGCAGACGCGGCCATCGACCTTTGCCAACGCCATCAAGGTGCGCAGCATCATCGCCGCGTCATCGCCGCGCGAAGGGCAGCCCACGACGAGGCCCGGGATATCACGCAAGGCAGTGATCGAATTGTCGTTGTGGAAATGCCCGCCAAACCCGCGCTGATAGCCCAGCGAGGCGATGCGCATGACCATCGGGTTGCGGTACTGGCCGTTGCTGAAGAATTGCAGGCTCGCCGCCTCGCCGCGAATCTGGTCGCAGGCGTTGTGGAAATACGCGAGATACTGGATTTCGGGAATCGGCAACATTCCCATGTTGGCGAAGCCCTGCGCGAGCCCGAGGATGATCGTCTCATCGAGCAGGGTGTTGAACACGCGCGTGCCCTTGAACGACTTTTGCAATCCCTTGGTGACCGTGTAGACGCCGCCCTTCTGGGCAACATCCTCGCCAAAGAGCAAGGCCTCGGGGTATTTGCAGAACAGGTCGTGCAAGGCCTGGTTGATCTGGATCGCCAGGTGCCGCGGCGGCAATTTTTCCGGCAGCTTTTCCGCGCTGCCGAACACGGCAAGGCGCTTGTCCGCGAAATCCGCGCGCCGTGCTTCCAGAGCGACCTGGTTCGGATGATAGGGCGCGAGCGGTGCCATGACTTCGTGCAAGTCGGTCAGTTTGGGTCGACGATCGGCTTCTTCCGCTGCCGCAAAGCATTTCTTGCGGATATCCTCGTAACGCGCGAGCAGTTGCTCCTTCGTATACACGCCGGCGATGAGCGCGATGGCAGCCGAACGCAGCAGCGGATCGGTCGCCTCGACGCGCATCAGTTCCTCGAAGCTGCGCCATTCGATCTCGAAATCGGTGCCGGCATGGCCCATGATGCGCGTGGTGCGCAGATGCAGGAAGGTCGGCCGCCGCGTCGTGCGGCAATGATGAATCGCGCGCGCGACACCCTCGTAACCGGCGGCGATATCCAGGCCATCGGCGTAGAAATAATCCAGATCCTTGCGCTCGCGGAAATTGTTCGCGACCCAGTCGTTCGGCGTTTTTACCGAGATGCCGATGCCGTTGTCCTCGCACACGAACAGCACTGGCGCCGGCAGTTTCTGGTAGGCCGTCCAGCCAGCCGCGTTGAACGCGGTCTGCGCAGTGGCGTGGTTGGACGAGGCATCGCCGAACGAACAGATTGCGATGGAATCGTCCGGAATCGGCAACTTGTGGCCGATGCGCCGTGCCTGCTCGATCGCCACCGCCGTGCCGAACGCCTTGGGCAGATGCGAGGCGATGGTCGAGGTTTGCGGCAGTACCCACAGCGGCTTGCTGCCCCAGACCTTGTGGCGGCCACCGGAGGCTGGATCGTCCTTGCTCGCGGCAAAGGACAGGGCCGAATCCATGATCGGATCCAATCGTTTTCCATCTGAGCCGGGCAGCTTGCGGAAGCGCTCGGCCATGAACGCGCCACTGCGGTAATGCAGGAAGGCCGGATCGGTGTGCCGTGTCAGGCGCGCAACCATCGCGTTGCCTTCGTGGCCGCTCGAGCCGATCGTGTAGAACACCTTGTTTTGCACGCGCAGCACGCGCGCCATCAAATCCAGATGACGCGAGATCAACTGCGAATCGAACAACTCGTTGAAATCGCGCACGCTGCACAGGCTGCCCGTAAGCACCGGCGCATCGGCAGGCGGCGCCTGCGTGACCGGGCCGGACCAGCCCTGCACGAATTCGAGGAAGTTTTGGTCGCAAACTTCGGCGCGATTGACGTTCTTGTGGCGGGCGGGAATCGGATTGGCGACTGCGTTCATGGCATCGTTCAACTCAGGAATTCATGCCGCGGCATTGCGGCGGGAAAGCCATTCCTCGCGCGACTGGCCCCAGACATCGACGATGTGATCGGCATAGGGTTCCGGCAGCGGCGACTGGCGCAACAGGCGCGAGCCGAGCCTGCGCGCCAGAGCCTGCGAAGGTGTGTTTTCCGGGCTGATCGAATGGATCACATCGGTCCAGCCCAGGTTCGCAAACGCCCAGTCGATGGTCGCAACCGCCGCCTCGCGCGCGTAGCCACGGCCCCAGGCGCTGCGCCGGAACGCCCAGCCGACCTCGGTGCCGGGCCAGCCTTCCGGAAACCACGGTCCACATTGTCCGAGCCATTCTCCGCTCGCCTTATCGCACACCGAGAACATGCCAAAGCCCTGCACCATCCACGCGCCCGGCATCTGCAGGAACTTGCGCCATGCCGCCGCGCGCGGCAGCGCGCCGCCAATGTGGCGCGCGGCTTCCTCGTCGGCGTGCAGTTCGACGTAACCGTCGAAATCCTCGATGCGCGGCAGACGCAGGGTCAGCCGCGCGGTTTCGAGGCGTGGCTGATCCATATTGGGACGATCAAAACGCATTGATGCCGGTGACTTCACGTCCGACGACGAGTTGATGCACCGTCTCGGTACCTTCGTAGGTGATGACGGATTCCAGGTTCAGCGCATGCCGGATCGGGCTGTGCTCGGTCGTGATGCCGGCGCCGCCGAGGATGTCGCGGCATTCGCGCGCGATGTCGATGGCCATGCGGCAGTTGTTCCATTTGGCGAGTGAGACCTGCGTCGGCTGCATCGTGCCGGCGTCCTTGAGACGGCCAAGTTGCAGCGACAAGAGCTGCGCCAGCGTGATCCGGCGCGCCATGTCGGCGAGCTTGAGCTGCACCGCCTGATTGGCGGCGAGCGGGCGCTTGAACAGGATTCTTTGCTTGGCGTATTCGGTGGTTTCCGTGAAGCAGGCGATCGCCGCGCCAATCGGACCCCAGGTGATGCCGTAACGTGCTTGGGTCAGGCAGCCGAGCGGCCCCTTCAAGCCTTTCACGTTCGGCAGGCGGTTCGCCTCCGGCACGCGCACGTTGTCGAAGAACAGTGCCGACGTGACCGAGGCGCGCAGGCTCATCTTCTTGTGGATTTCCTGCGCGGTGAAGCCCTTGGAATCCGTCGGCACGATGAAGCCCTGGATGCCGTCGTCGGTCTGCGCCCAGACAATGGCGATCTGCGCGAGGTTGCCGTTTGTGATCCACATCTTGGCGCCGTTGATGACCCAGTCGCCGCCGTCCTTCTTCGCATTCGTCTTCATGTTGGCCGGGTCCGAACCGCCATGCGGCTCGGTCAGGCCGAAGCAACCGATGACCTTGCCGGTCGCCATCTGCGGCAGCCAATGCTTGCGCTGCTCCTCGCTGCCGTAGGCGTAGATCGGATACATGCACAGCGAGGATTGCACCGAAGCGAAACTGCGGATGCCCGAGTCGCCGCGTTCCAGTTCCTGGCAGATCAAACCATAACTGACGCCATTCATCCCGGCGCAGCCGTATTCGTGCGGCAGGGTCGCGCCGAGCAGGCCGAGTTCGGCCATCTCCGGAATCAACTCCGTCGGGAATCGTCCTTGGTCGAAACAGTCGCCGATGACCGGCAGCACGCGCTCGTCTGTGAAGCGCGCGACGGTATCCTGCACCATGCGCTCTTCCTCGCTCAGCAGCGAGCGGACATCGTACAAATCGACGGGATTCAGCGCGGCGGCGGGCATGGAAAACTCCGGGTTTTGCGGATCGATGGCAAGGCCGCGTATTCTAGCGGTCCGTCATCCGAAAGTCCCGCCGAATCAAGGCAAATGCGCGTTCCGGTCCTGACCTACCACGCCGTCAATATTGCCGGCAACGACTACGCGAACAACGACCATGTCGCCTTCGCCGCGGACCTGCGCCTGATCGACGACCTTGGCCTGCGCATCGTGCCCTTGCATTGGGTCGTGGACCAGTTGCTGGGCACGGCAAGCCGTGACCTGTCGCGCTGCGTCGCGCTGACCTGCGACGACGGCTCGAACATGGACTGGTTCGATGTCGAACACCCCGCGCATGGGCCGCAGCGCAGCCTGGCCAACATCATGGCGGATTTCATCGCCGAACGGGGTGCGGCAGCGCAACCGCATCTGCACCTGACCAGCTTCGTGATCGCCTCGCGCGAAGCGCGCGAGTACCTGGACCGTAACTGTCTCGCCGGGCTCGGCTGGATGAGCGATGCGTGGTGGAAGCCGGCGTTGCAATCGGGTCGCATCGCCATCGAGAACCACAGCTTCGACCACAACCACGCGGCGATTCCGCTGCCCGGCATCGACGGCATGCAGCGCGGTACTTTCCTGCCGGTCGACAACCGCATGCGTGCGGATGCCGAAATCGCCGATGCCGCCCGTTTGATCGACGCCGTCATCACACCGGCGCGCACGTCGCTGTTCTGCTATCCATACAGCCACGTCAACGACTATCTGCGCACAGCGTATTTCCCGCAGAACCAACCCGAGCACGGCATGCGTGCGGCGTTCGGCGATGGCGCGGTACCCGTTGACGAATCCAGCGACCGCTGGAACCTGCCGCGTTACATCTGCGGCTGGCACTGGAAATCGCCGCAGGCATTGCGCGCGATCCTGGAGCAGGTCGCCCGCTAGAACGGTCCCAGCGCCTGCGCCATGGCGACGAGTCCGCGCTTGAGCTGATCGTTGATCGGCTTGTGCCAGTGCACGAGCAACTTGTCGTGCCCGGTCGGCTCGAAGCCGGCGGAAAGATCGACTTCCCAGGCGCGCGCGTCACCGCAATAGCCGAAGTAGGCATCGCAGGAATCCGCAAAATGCTTGAAACCATAGCGCAGCAGCTGCGCCATCGCCCCGCCGCTCGCCGTCAACGCGGTTTTTTGCGCGTCGTCCAGATGCGCGAATGCGCGCCCGTCCGTACAGCAGCCGCCGACCAGCATCACGCTGCCGAACGGCATGAACTTCGCGTAGGACATCGGCGCCAGCAGCCCGTCGCCGCGACGCACGAACGCCACCACGTCGTGTTTCCATTCCGGAATGGGATGGCCGAACTTGCGCTGGAACAATTCGCCGACTATGGGCTGCGGATCGTTGATTTCCGTGAGCAGCAGGAAGCCGGGTTTTGCGGGTAGTGGCATCGTTTCCCCCTCAGAACGGCACGAAGGCGTTGGCTTTCTCGATCATGTGTCCGCGCCGGCGCGCATCGATATCGCGCGTCCAGTACACAAGCAGGCGGTCGTGGGAGGTGGATTGGAAACCCACGGCCCGATCCACGCGCTCGGCGAGTGCATCGCCACAGTAACCGAAGATAGCCGCAAAGCGCGGCGCGAAATGCCGCACCGACCAGGCCAGGGCGTAATGGTACAAACCTCCGACATCGCGCACGGCGTCGCGTTGTCCGGTCGTCATGCGCCGCAGCACGCGATCGTCGACACAAGCGCCGCCGCCGAGCAGGATGTCGCCGCAATCGGTGAAATGGATGTAACACACAGGCAGCCTGTCCCCGTTTTCGCCGCGGTAGGACGCAGCGACGTGATGCGGGAATTGCGGCAGCGCGCGCTGGTATTTGCGCCGGAACAATGACTCCAGCACCGCTGGCGCATCTTCGGTTTCGCGCACGTCGATGAAGTCCTCGATCTTCATGTGCCGATCTTGCCGGAATTTCGCACGCCGTGCGGCACATGCCCGGTCGCCACGTGTTGGCGCGCAGATTCGACGTTCGCATGCGAATCGTCGAAGAAAATGTCGGCGCCAAAGGTTTGCAGGAACGGACCCTTGTCGCGACCGCCGAGGAACAGCGCCTCGTCCAGGCGCACGCCCCAACTGCGCAAGGTCAGGATCACGCGCTTGTGCGCGGGCGCCGAGCGCGCGGTGACGAGCGCGGTGCGGATCGGCGAGTCGTCTCCCGCCGGAAATGCCGTCTGCAGGCGATGCAGTGCGGCGAGGAATCCGCGGAACGGGCCGCCTGACAATGGCTTGTCCGCGTTCTCCACTTCGTTGCGATGGAAGGCATCGATGCCCTGCTCCTGCGAGACACGTTCGGACTCGTCGCCGAAAATGACGGCGTCGCCATCGAAGGCGATGCGCAGTTGATCCGAAGCCGTCGTCGGTGCCTTGGATGGCAGGATCGTCGCCGCGGCGATGCCCGCCGCAAGCGCGGCGGCAACGCTTTCGGGGTTCGCCGACAGGAACAATTGCGCGCCAAACGAGTTGACGTAGGGCGAAGTCGATGCGCCGCCGGTGAACACGGCGCGCGCGATCTGCAACCCGTAATGTTCGATGGAATTGAAGATGCGCAGCCCGGTATCGGCGGAATTGCGCGACAACAGGATCACTTCCACGCGCGGCTCCGGCACGCCATCGTTCAGGCGCAACAGCTTGCGTACCAGCGGAAACGCGATGCCCGGCGCGAGCAAATCGTTCTCGCGCGTCATCTGGAATTCGCGGTAGGCGTTCAGGCCCTCGCGCTCGAACAATTCGTGGCTTTCGCCGAGGTCGAACAGCGCGCGCGAGGAGATCGCGACGATGAG
>DATIOA010000151.1:0-14772 GCA_035473575.1 Rudaea sp.
GGCCTTGAACTCGCCGCCAAAACGCTCCGCACCGACCTTCGTCAGCGCCGCCGTCAGCGTCGTCTTGCCGTGGTCCACGTGCCCGATCGTCCCCACGTTCACGTGCGGCTTGGTGCGTTCGAATTTGCCCTTTGCCATGGCGTAAAACCTCTAAGTTTGAGATCCAGATTTTCAAAGGCGCGTTCGTGGAGGAACGCAAAAACAAATGGTGCTCACTATTGGAATCGAACCAACGACCTCCTCCTTACCAAGGAGGTGCTCTACCGACTGAGCTAAGTGAGCGTTGTAGGTGTATCCATGCAGCAGAATTTCAATGGAGCGGGAGACGGGAATCGAACCCGCACTAGTAGCTTGGAAGGCTACAGTTCTACCATTGAACTACTCCCGCACCGGGGTACTTCTCGTCTCTCGCTTTGAATCTTTGGTGGAGGGAGGTGGATTCGAACCACCGAAGGCATGAGCCAGCAGATTTACAGTCTGCCCCCGTTGGCCGCTTGGGTATCCCTCCAGGATTTCCTGTTTCGTTACCTCTCGTTGACCGGAAGCGCCAGCGACGCGAAAAAACGCCAGACGTTTCTGCCTGACGTTTCATGCACTTGAATGCATCGTAGCGCGGAGCCGCCTATTTTCGTTTCCGAGGCCACCTGTTGTCAAGGCGGCATGGAAAATGCTAGGTGAGGGGCCTAGCCGGGGCTGGGCAGGTGCGCCGCATCCCGGTAGCGGGCGATTTCCTGCTCGATGTTCTTGTCCAGTTCCATCAGCTTCTGCGCATAGGCCGCCAGCGCCTTGTCGTCCTCGCTGACCGGTAGCCATTTCGGCACGGGAGTCGGCTTGCCGGCAGCGTCGACGGCCACCATCACGATCACGCAGTGCGTAGCCAGCACTTCGGCGCCGCTCGTCAGGTTACGGGCCAGTACGTCCACGCTGAAGTGCATGCTGGTGTTGCCGGTGTAGATGAGCTGGCAATGCACCGTCACCATGTCGCCGATACAGATCGGGTGCACGAAGCGGATGCCGCCCACGGCCACGGTGACGCAGTTCACGCCGCTCCAGCCCACGGAACAGGCGTAACCGGCCTGGTCTATCCACTTCATCACGAAGCCGCCGTGCACCTTGCCGGAGAAATTCACGTCCGTCGGCTGGGCGAGGAAGCTTAGCTTCACTTCACGGTCTTTGCCAGGCATCGCGTACCTCCAACTATGGAACCCAGCTAGAAACGTCGCGAGCGAAGACAGATCGCGAACCGCCGGAGCGCAGGAACCGGAGTGTACACGTCAGTACATGAGGATTCCGAGCACCGCCGGAGCACGAGCTGTCGAGCGCAGCAGCTTTGAGCGGGTTCCTAAACATTGAAGCGGAAGTGCAACACATCGCCCTCTTTGACGAGGTATTCCTTGCCTTCCAGGCGCAACCGGCCGGCGTCTTTCGCGCCATTCTCGCCCTTGTACTTGATGAAATCGTCGTAGGCGACGGTTTCGGCGCGGATGAAACCGCGCTCGAAATCGGTGTGGATGACGCCCGCCGCCTGCGGTGCGGTGGAGCCGCGTTTGACCGTCCACGCGCGCACTTCCTTTTCACCGGCGGTGAAATAGGTTTGCAGGCCAAGCAGCTTGTACGCCGCGCGGATCACCCGGTTCAGGCCGGGCTCGTCCAGGCCCATGTCCTTGAGGAACGCATCGCGGTCGGCGTCGTCGAGCTGGGAGAGTTCTTCCTCGATCGCCGCGCACACCGGCACGACTTCCGCGCCTTCGGCCGCGGCGCGCGCACGTACCTTGTCCAGGTGCGGGTTGTTCGCGAAGCCGTCTTCCTTGACGTTGGCGATGTACATCAGCGGCTTGAGCGTGAGCAGGAACAGGTCGCGCATCAGCGCTTTCTCGTCGTCGTCCAGACCGAGACTGCGCGCGGATTTGCCTTCGTTGAGTCCCGACGCGAGTTTTTGCAGCACGGGCCGCTTCGCCAGCGCTTCCTTGTCGTTGGCCTTGGCCGCGCGTTCGACGCGCTGCAGCGCCTTGTCGACGGATTCGAGGTCCGCCAACGCGAGTTCGGTGTCGATCGTCTCGATGTCGGCGATCGGATCGATCTTGCCGGCCACGTGCACAATGTCCGGATGCTCGAAGCAACGCACGACATGCGCGATCGCGTCGACCTCGCGGATATGCGCGAGGAATTTGTTGCCGAGACCCTCGCCCTTCGACGCGCCGGCGACGAGTCCGGCGATGTCCACGAATTCGACCGCCGTGGGAACCAGCTTTTGCGGTTTGACGATTTCCGCAAGCTGGTTCAGGCGCGGATCCGGCACCGGCACCACGCCGATATTCGGATCGATCGTGCAGAACGGGAAATTTGCCGCGGCGATGCCCGCCTTGGTCAGTGCATTGAAAAGCGTGGACTTGCCGACGTTCGGCAGGCCGACGATGCCGCATTTGATGCCCATGTCGTTCTCATTCCTGCGCCGTGTGCAGGCGCTTCATCGCTTCGTTGAAATCGCCCGCGACCGCGAGCGGCAATACATCCAGGGCCGCGCCGACCGCACCGAGGATCGCATCCTCGTCCGTCTTGCTGGGGCGCCCGAGCACCCACGGCGTGACGCGATCCTTGTCGCCCGGATGGCCGATGCCCAGCCGCAGCCGGTGGAACTGGCCGTGCCCCAGGTGCGCGAAGATGTCGCGCAATCCGTTCTGGCCGCCGTGCCCGCCGTCGAACTTCAGCCGCGCCGCGCCCGGCGGAAGATCCAGATCGTCGTGGGCGACGAGCATTTCCTCCGGCGCGATCTTCCAGTAGCGCAACGCTGTCGCCACCGCGATGCCACTCTTGTTCATGAACGTGTTTGGCTTGAGCAGCAGCAACGGCTGGCCATCGAGGACGATTTTCGCCGTCTCGCCGTGCAATTTCGTTTCCAGCCCGAAGCGCGCGCCTTCACGCCGCGCAAGCGCATCCACGAACCAGAACCCGGCGTTGTGCCGGGTTCGCAGATGTTCGGGCCCGGGATTGCCGAGACCGACGAGTAGGCGAAGTCCTGCCATTTTGAACCACCCTCACCCCGTACCCTCTCCCGCCAGCGGGAGAGGGGGAGTGATCGTTGCGCTGCGCGCAACAGCGGTATTTCAAAGTACGGCTTACTTCTTCTCGTCTTTCTTGGCCGCCGCCGGGGCTGCTGCGCCGGCCGCAGGTGCCGCACCGGCAGCGCCGGCAGCCGGGGCGCCAGCCGCAGCGGCAGCTTCGCCTTCTGCTACAACCGGAGCCGCTTCGACTTCCTGCTTCATTTCTTGGGCGGTGACCACGGCCGCATCGTGCTCCTTGCCCAGGCGCAGCGCGGGAATTTCCACACCCGCCGGCAGCTTGATCGCGGACAGGTGGACGATGTCACCGAGCGCGAGTTCGGAGAGGTCGACGACGATGAATTCCGGCAGGTCTTTCGGCAGGCAGGAGATTTCCACGTCGTTGATCGCATGCGAAATCAGCACGCCCGCCATCTTGCCGGCCGGCGAGGTTTCCTGATTGAGGAAGTGCAGCGGCACGCGGATGCGGATCGCCTTGTTCTCGTCGACGCGCTGGAAGTCGATGTGCAGCAGCTGCGCCTTGAACGGATGGCGCTGCATGTCGCGCAACAGCACTTTCTGCGTCTTGCCTTCGAGCTTGAGGTCGAGAATGGCCGAATAGAACCATTCGTGCTGCGACGCCAGCCACACCGTGTTGTGCTCGAGCTGGATGCTCGCCGGGGTTTCGCTGCTGCCGTAAAGAATCGCCGGCACCTTGCCCGTGGTACGCAGGCGGCGGCTCGCACCTTTGCCTTCGTCCTTGCGGATCTCCGCCGGAATTTCGTGAATCGTTGCCATGATGATCTACCTTGAGTTGCAGTTGACCGCCTCGCGGCGGGTAAAAACTCTCCCGCGACCAGGAGAGCCGATGAAACAAATTCCTCAGTCCACGTACAACGAACTGACCGACTCGCCGAACGCAATGCGCCGGATCGTCTCGCCGAGCAGTTCCGCCACGCTGAGCTGGCGGATCTTGGCGCAACCGCGCGCCGCGTCCGTCAACGCGATCGTGTCCGTGACCACGAGCTCGTCGAGCTGCGACCCGGAAATATTCTGGATCGCCGCGCCGGACAGCACCGGATGGGTGCAGTACGCCACCACCTTGCGCGCGCCGTTCTTCTTCAGCGCCGCCGCCGCCGCACACAGGGTGCCGGCGGTGTCGACGATGTCGTCGATCAGCACGCAGACGCGATCCTTCACGTCGCCGATGATGTTCATCACCGTGGCCTCGTTCGGGCGCGGCCGGCGCTTGTCGATGATCGCCAAATCCGCATCGTCGAGGCGCTTGGCCAGGGCCCGCGCGCGCGCCACGCCGCCGACGTCCGGACTGACCACGATCAGGTCGCTGCCACCGTGGCAGCGCCAGATGTCGGCCAGCAAAACGGGCGACGAGTATACATTGTCCACCGGGATATCGAAAAATCCCTGGATCTGATCGGCGTGCAAATCCACCGTCAACACCTGATCGGTGCCGACCGTGCCGATCATCTGCGCCGCCACCTTAGCCGTGATCGGCACGCGCGCCGAACGCGTGCGCCGATCCTGCCGGGCGTAGCCAAAATACGGCAGCACCGCCGTCACGCTGGCCGCCGAGGCGCGCTTGAGCGCGTCCACGATGACCAGCAATTCCATGAAATTGTCCGCGGTCGGCGCCGAAGTCGGCTGGATCACGAACACTTCCTGGCGACGCACGTTTTCCTCAATCTCGACCTGCACCTCGCCGTCGGAAAAACGGCTGACCAGCGCCTTGCCGAGTGGCACGTTCAATTCGTGGCACACCGCCTGCGCCAGGGCGCGGTTCGCGTTGCCGCTGAACACCAGCAGGCCGCGCTCCTCGCTCTCGCGCGCGTAGGCACCGGCAAAACCCGTCGAATTGGCCGTGTTCACACCCTGCTCCCGCCTGACAATGCGTTGACCCGACCATGGCAGATGGCTGGCCGTCGGGATCCGATTCCGCGTGTGCGGACTCCGTTATCCGGAGCCGGCAACCGATTTCGTCAGAAATTGCGGTCTTTCATGCCCCGCAATCGGCCGTCAATGGTAGCACGGCCGCCCGCTATTTCGGGAAACTGGTGACCGCTCAGCGCTTGGGCGGCTGGTAATGCCCCGGTTCTGAACGAAACGGGATTGCGAGGCGGTTCCAGCCGTTGATCGCGATGATGGCCAGCGACAAATCCACCAATTCCTTGTCGCTGAACTGCTTGCGCGCCTCGTCGTACAACGCATCGGCAACTTCGCCGTCCGCAATCTTCGTCAGGGCTTCGGTCCAGGCCAGCGCCGCATGCTCGCGTGCGGTGTAGAACGGCGCTTCGCGCCAGGCATTGAGCACGTACAGGCGTTGCTCGGTTTCACCAGCGGCACGCGCATCCTTGCTGTGCATGTCGAGACAGTACGCGCAACCATTGATCTGGGAAGCCCGCATCTTCACCAGCTCCAGCAGCGTGTGCTCGAGTCCACAATTGTCGATATGCGCCTGCAACTGGCGCATGGCGTTGAAACCGTCCGGCGAAGCCACGAGGTAGTTGATTCGTTGGGTCATGACAGTGCTCCTGTTCAATGGAACGGCACCGGTTTGTCGATGGCCGGTGCCGGATGCATGAAAAAGTCGTGCAGGTATTTTTCGCCCTCGTCGTCGAGGATAGTGACGACGGTTTTCAGCTCCGGAAACTGTTCGCGCACGCGCCGCGCGGCGATCAGGTGCGCGCCGGAACTTGGCCCGCAGAACAGCCCGCGTGTGCGCGCCAGCTTGCGCATTTCCGCCACGGCATCGGCGCTGGCCACGCTCGTGGTATCGCGTACCAGTGCGCGATGGTGCGCGAAAATCCCGGGCACGAAGCCATCCGAGATGCCCTCGATCTGGTGCAGCGCGACCTCGCCGCACAAGATCGTGCGCGATTCGGTCGGCTCCATCGCGAACAATCGCACGTTCGGATTGACCTTGCGGAACGCCTGACCAACGCCGATCAGGGTGCCGCCGGTGCCGACGCCGTGGACGAACGCATCGGGGGTGCGCCCGTCCGGCAGCTGCGTCAGGATTTCCGGACCCAGCCACTCGCGGTTTTCCTCGACGTTCCATTCCGACTCGAACTGGCCGGGGAAGAAAAATCCCGGTTGGCGACCGAGTTCGCGCGCGCGTTCGAGCGCGTCGTTGACGTGAAACGTGCCGCAAAACAGCACCTCGGCGCCGAACGCGCGCGAGATCGCCACGCGCTCGCTGGACAAGCCTTCCGGCATCACCACGATCATGCGATAGCCCTTGACCGCGGCCACCATCGAAAACGCGTTGCCGGTGTTGCCGCTGGTCGCCTCGACGATGGTGTCGCCGGGTTTGATGACACCGGTCTGTTCGGCACGCTCGATGATGTACTTGGCAATGCGCGCCTTGATCGATCCGGACGGATTGAGGAACTCACACTTGGCGAATACGCCATCGATCTCGAGCATGGGCGTGTCGCCGATCGCATCGAGGATGGTGTGCGACAGCGCGGTATAGCGCTTGGGTTTGGTGTCCATGGCGAACTCTATTTCGACGCCGCGGCGGCATGCGTGTGCATGGCGTCGATCGCCAGCGCGGAATGCGCATAGGTGCCGCCGGCGCGCATCTCGGCCGCGACCCAGATCGCTTCCATGATTTCCGGTTCGCTGGCGCCCGCCTTGAGCGCGCCATCGGTGTGACCGCGGATGCAGTACGGACACTGCGTGACATGCGCCACCGCCACGGCAATCAGCTGTTTGGTTTTCACCGGCAGCGCGCCTTCGGCGAATACGGCGGTGCTGAAGGCGCGGAAGGCTTCAAGTTGTTTCGGCGCCAGTTCGCGGCGCTTTCGCGAAATCTCGGCGGTGGCCTGTGGATAGAGGGGTTGATCCATGACGGACGCTCCTTGTTGGTGCGGCGCGTTCAGCACGCCGGCTGTCCCGAACTTTTCATGATGCGCTCGCGCGCACCGCGATTCAAAGTCCGGCGTTGTTGCGTTCCAGCACGCGCTCGGCGCGGTAGCTCGAGCGCACCAGCGGCCCGGCGACGGCTTCGACGAAGCCCTTCGCCAAGGCCAGATCGCGATAGCCGCGAAATTCGTCTGGCGTGACGAAGCGCTCGACCGGCAGGTGGTGTTCGCTCGGACGCAGGTATTGGCCCAGGGTGACGATGTCCACGCCCGCAGCGCGGATGTCGTCCAGCGTGCGTTCGATTTCCGCATCCGTCTCGCCCAGGCCCAGCATCAGGCTGGTCTTGGTCAGCGTCTGCGGCGCATGGCGCTTGGCGAAGGCGAGCACATCAAGCGTTTGCGCGTAACCCGCGCGCGCATCGCGCACGCGATGCGTCAGGCGCTCGACCGTTTCCAGATTCTGCGCGTAGGTGACCAGTCCCGCAGCGAGCACGGTCGCGACGTCGCGGTGACGTCCGGCGAAATCCGGCGTAAGCGCCTCCACCGCGGTCTGCGGCGCGCGCGCATGAATCGCGCGGATGCAGGCGGCGTAATGCGCCGCGCCGCCGTCGGCAAGATCGTCGCGGTCGACCGAGGTGAGCACGATGTATTTCAATTGCATCAACGCCACGGCATCAGCCACGTGCGCCGGTTCGAGCGGATCGAGCCACCCGTGCGGGTTGCCCGTGCTGACCGCGCAGAACTTGCAGGCACGCGTGCACACCTCGCCCATCAGCATCATCGTGGCGGTGCCGCGGCCCCAGCATTCGGCAATGTTGGGACAACGCGACTCCGCGCAAACCGTGTGCAGGTTGTGGCTCTTGACGATGTCGTGCACGGCTTCGTATTGCGCGCCCGCCGGCAGGCGCACGCGCAGCCACGGCGGCTTATGCCCGACATCGGGCCGGCTGCTCTCGGCATTGGGCTTGATGCCGCCAAAGACCGCGCGCACGCCATCGGGCGTGGTGTATTTTTCGCCGCTGTGCGGTGCGCGGCTGGAGGAATCGTCGTTCATGCGGTCAACGCTCGAGCAGCGGCAGCTTGTCGGGCTTGCCATTCCATGCGTCGGCGTCCGCGGGCGGATCGATGCGCGCCGCGATCACCGGCCACAACGGCGCCAGTTCCGCGTTCAGCGCAATGTAGTGTTCCTGGCCCGCCGGCACGTCGTCCTCGGGGAAGATCGCTTCGGCGGGACACTCGGGCACGCACAGCGTGCAATCGATGCATTCCTCCGGATCGATCGCGAGGAAATTGCGTCCCTCGTGAAAGCAATCGACCGGGCAAACTTCAACGCAATCCGTGTACTTGCACTTGATGCAATTGTCGGTGACGACGTGCGTCACGAAATTCTCCTCGAACCATCCCACGCCAAAATAGCACGTCACGCGGATACGGCGGCGGGAACATTCATTGCGGCTTGAGCGTGGCCAGATACGCCGAGATGTTGGCGATGTCGGTGTCGGTCAGGCCCTTGGCCATCGGTGCCATGATGGCGTTCGGGCGCACGCCGTCGCGGAACGCCTTCATCTGCGCGACGAGGTATTCGTCCTTCTGCCCGGCGACATTGGGATAGATCGGCGCGATCGAGATGCCATTCGCGCCGTGGCAGGCGACGCACGTCGTCTCGTACTTCGCCTTGCCGGCGACCGGATCGGCTGCGTGCGCGGCACATGCGGCAAACGCTGCCGCGATTGCGAGACGGGCAATGACGGTGGCACGGGTCATGGTGTGTGCTCCTGATGGGGTACCGATGCGGCGAATCATCACGGGGTCGGCGACGGCTGGGGCCGGTACAGCGCTGCCCACAAGGCAAAGGTCGGCACCAGCGCGCCGACCCAGAACCCGCCCCAGAAGGTGAGGTTCGGCAGCGTCGCCAGCGGCAGCAGCGACAGGATGCCGAGCGCGATGGCCAACACGATATTGACGGAACTGAACCACGGATGCGGATCGCTGCGGCGCGCCCACAACGCCATCACGAGGATGATGGCCGCGAATGCGGCGAACGGGAAGTAGCGCTGTTCCACCCAGGTCGGATGCAGCACGGTGGCGTAGGCGAGCACCAGCCCGGTAATGGTATTGATGAGGTTCGGGATCATCGATGCGATTCCTGTTCGTGGTGCAGGCGTTCGAGGTAACGCCAGGTAAACGGCGGTATGAGCGCATAAACGATCGCACTGGCGAGGATCAGCAACTTCCAGCCGACATCGAGTGGGGTCCAAACGGCAATCGCGAGGGCAATCGCAAATGCCACGAGCCAACACACTTCGCCCGCGCGGATGAGCACAGGGCGCGCCCATAGCCGGCCGGCGCTGTACAGGCCGCCGTAGCCGCCGCCGGCGAGCACGAACAAACCCATCAGCGCGGCCGTCTCGAGCAATGCGTCGGGCGTCATGCCGGCTCCGGTTGTGCTTGCAGCACCGGCACGCGCTTGGGCGAGGTCAACAGGTCGTAGACCAGCACGAAATAGCCGGCGGCAAAAATCACGCCGAAGAACATGCGCGCGTACATGCCGGACGTGAACCACGGATTCTCCGACGCGGTGGTGAAGGCCATCAACGTCGAGCCGCCGATCGCGCGCTCATAGAATGCCTGTGCCATGCCCGCCAGCAGCAAGGCCATCACCATGCCAACCATGCCGAAGTTGAGTAGTCCAAACCCCCACTTCCAGGCGCGACCGGCGAGCACATCGACGCCGGACACATGCTGCTTGGCGACGTAGAGCACTGCGATGATGCCGCACACGTAGGCGCCATAGAACGCGAAATGACCATGCGACACCGTCCACTGCGTGCCATGAGAAAACATGTTGATCTGCGGCAGCGTCATCATGAAACCCCAGATGCCGGCGCCGATGAAATTGCCGAATGCTTCGGCCGTGATCCAGTAGAACGCCGGCTGGTTGTTCGTCTTCATGCGGTGCGTGCCGGCGTCGTAGATCGCGTGCACCACCATGCCCAGCAGCGGCAGCGGCTCGAGCGCGGAGAAGAATCCGCCGATGCTGAGCCAGTACTGCGGCGTGCCGATCCAGAAATAGTGATGGCCCAGGCCGAGGATGCCGGCGCCGAGCACGAGCATGACTTCGATGTACAGCCATGTCTCGACGATGCGGCGCGACGTTCCCATCACGTCCATCAACACCAGCGCCATGATGCAGCCGATCAGCACTTCCCACGTGCTTTCGACCCACATGTGCACCAACCACCACCACCAGTACAGGTCGGTGGACATGTTGGTGTCGGACGGGAACGCATCCATGTACACCGCCAGCAGCGGAATCAGGTCCAGCACCAGCACCCACATGATGCCGGTCATCTTTTGCGCCTTGATGCACGTGGCAATGACGTTGTAGGCGAACACGGCCATCACCACGACGATGCCGATCGCCGCCCAGCGCGGTGCCTCGACGTATTTTCGTCCCTGGTTGATCAGCCACAGCGAGGTCTCGTTGGCGCCACCGTACTGGACGAACAGGAACACCACCGCGACGACCGCGACGGTCGCGCAGAACACCCAGAACATCAGTTCCGCCAGCCACATGCCTTCGACCTCGCGGCCGAGTTCCTTGGGCAGGTACCAATACACTGCACCGAGGAAGCCCATCAACAGCCAGATCACCAGCGTGTCGATGTGCAATATCTTCGACATGTTGAAGTTGAAGACGTTGAACAACATCGACGGATACAGGTAGTACAGCGCCGACAACAGGCCGAACACGGTCATTACGCCGAACAGGGCGACGGCGGCGGTGTAGTAACGGAGCGACAGCTTCTGGGAACGGTACACGTGCGGGCTCCTACGGTTGTTTGCCGGCCTGGCCGAAGTTGGCCGGGAAGCCATTGGTGTCGATCGACGACAGCCACTTCAGATACGCCACGGTGGCGCGCGCCTCGTCCTCGGTGATTTGCAGGTTCGGCATCGCCCGCGCCCAGGTCGGGTACTTGTCCGGATGCATCAGGAACTCGACCATTGCGTCTTCGCGTGTGGTCTTGCCGGTCATCGGTATCCAGATCTGCTGCCAGGCCGGGTCGAGCCAGGACTTGGTCAGGTCCGGCGCGTAGTACGCGCCATTGCCGAAGATCGTGTGGCAATCCATGCAGGCGCGGCTCTGGATGACCAACTTGCCGGTGCGCATGAGTGCCGTCGCCTCGGTTTTGGTCACGGTTTTGCCGAACAGCGGCTCCGCGTCGCCGATCACGGGCACGGCGGCGCGGCGGTTCCAATCAAACTGGTAACCGATGTGCCGATTGATGACGTCGTATTCGGGTACGTGCTTTCCCCCGGGCCGGATGTAGCCCATGCTGTCGATCGTCAGGAAGGCCAGTACCACGAGCATGACGAGCGTGGTGCTGATGGCGCCGGCGCGCCAGAAGGACGGATCCTCGATATCCATGCGATTGCCTCCGTCACGAGTGTCCGCGGCTACCGACCGGCCAGCATGGGTCGATGGAAGCCGAACTGAATTCGGAGGCAATACTGAGCGCCGCGTGTTGGCGCGGCCATGACCTGCGTCAAGAAATGATCCGGGTGGTGCGACGCTCTGCACACGCCTGCATCACGATGGCGCAATCGCGGCAACTACGGTTTTGGCTACCGTCGTCTATGGCCTTGCCAAGCGGGATGGTGTAGTTTTCCATCGCATTGGGGGCATGCGCCTCGCCACAAATATCGGAGACGTCATGGGTCTTGTGCAGGCAGTGGTGGGTTCGGTCGGTGGCGCGCTCGCCGACCAGTGGAAGGACTTCTACACCGTTCCGGACGGCCTGCCGCCGACGGCCGCGCTATTCGCCGCGGTGCCGCGCGGCACGAACGCCGGGCGCGGCGCGAACACGAAGGGTTCTTCCAATATCATCACGAACGGTTCGAAGATCGTGGTGCCGGAAGGCTACGGCCTGCTGCTGTTCCAGGATGGCGCGATCACCGGCCTCGCCGCGCAGGCCGGCGGCTACGAATGGAAGTCGGACGACATCAACTCGAAGTCGATTTTTTCCGGCGGCGGCCTCGTCGAATCGCTGATCAAGCAGTCCTGGGAGCGCTTCAAGTTCGGCGGCCAGCCCGGTTCGCAGCAGGCTGCCTTCTTCGTCTCGCTGAAGGAACTGCCGGACAACCGCTTCGGCACGCAGTCCGAAATCTACTGGGACGACAAGTTCCTGAACACGCAGGTCGGCGCAGTGACGCGCGGTTCCTACACGATGAAAGTCGTCGATCCGATCCTGTTCGTGAAGAACTTCGTGCCCGCCGCGTATCTGCAACCGGGCAAGGTCTTCGACTTCACCGACATGGACAACCCGGCCGCGGACCAGCTCTTCAACGAGGTGGTCGGCTCGCTCGCGCCGGCGTTCAGCCTGTACTCGAACGATCCGGCCAAGGGCAACCGCATCGCCAAATTGCAGCAGGATTCGATCGGCTTCGCGCAGAGCCTGTCCGAGGCGGTCGAAAAGGCATACCAGTGGAAATCCGATCGCGGCCTGGCCATCGTCAAGACCGCGATCATCTCGATCGAATACGACGCCAACACGCGGGAGCTGCTCAAGACCGTGCAGCGCGCCGATGCGTTGTCGGGTGCGCGCGGCAACTCCAACCTGCAGGCCTCGGTTGCCGCGGGCATGCAGGCGGCAGGCGAACATGGCGGCGCTGCCGGCATGATGGGTATCGGCATGGCCTCCGGCATGATGGGCGGCATGGCCGGTTTGCAGCAGCCGGTTGCCGCGCCTGCGGCGCCGGCCGCCGACGACCCGGTCGCCAAGCTGAGCAAGGCCAAGCAGATGCTCGACGCCGGTCTGATCACGCAGGCCGATTACGACGCGCTCAAGGCCAAGGCGCTCGGCCTGTAGCGGTCCGGATTCGCTTAAACAATGTCAGCCACGAAGCCGCCCCCGTACACCGGGCCGGGATCGCCGCAGGACGTGCCGCCGGCGCCGGGAAGTTTTCCGATCGATCCGGCAACCCTGCCCCCGCCGATTCGCGACGAGCTGACCGCGCCGGACCCGAAGGCGATCGACACCGCGTCTGCCGAACTCAAGGACGGCGCCAATCGCTGCCCGAAGTGCGGCTCGACCGACATCCGGCAGAAGCCCGGCACCGACCTGCTGGTCTGCCTTTACTGCCGCAATGAATGGTCCGCCGCCCGCGTCGAGGAGCAATACGGGCTCGGCGAAGGCATCGACAAGCTTGAGGGTACGGTCGTCGCTTCCGGCGCGAAGGACATCCAGGCGGACACCGCAAGCCTGCTCACGTTCAAGTGCCCCGGCTGCGGCGCGGAGGTGACCATCAACACCGCCAACGCGATGACCGCGCGCTGCCATTGGTGCCGGCATGTGCTCGGCGTCAACGAACAGATTCCCAATGGCGCTGTGCCCGATGCGGTGCTGTCGTTCCACATCGAGAAGGACGATGCGGTCGCGCGCATCCGCCAATTCGTCGGCAAGCGGCAGTTGTTCGCGCTGAAGGAATTCAAGGAACAGTTCACGCCGGAAAATGTCGTCGGCGTGTACCTGCCGTACATGATCGTCGACGGCAACGTGAGCGCCGAAGTCGCCGGCCAGGGCGAGATCAAGACGCGCGAATACGAGCGCGGCAGCGACAACAACAAGACGACTTACTACGACGCCGACGTGTACCGGGTCAGCCGGCACGTCGATTTCACCGTGGACGACCTTCCGCTCGAATCCTCCGCGACGCGCGGCAACCTCGACACGCGCGTCAACACGAACAACATCATCAACGCGATCCTGCCGTTCGACACCAAGAACGCGGTGAAATGGAACGCTTCCTATCTCGCAGGTTTTTCATCGGAGAAACGCGACCAGAACGTCGAGAGCCTGCGCCCGCGCCTGGAGGACGAACTGCTGTCGATCGCCCGCGCCGAGGTCGAAGCTTCCGTGAACCGCTACGACCGTGGCGTGCGCTGGGAACAGGAACACATCGAAGTGCACGGCACGCGCTGGGTGTCGATGTACCTGCCGGTGTGGCTGTATTCCTACCACCAGCCGGGCAGCAACGGCGGCATGCTGCACTATATCGCCGTGAACGGCCGCACCGGCCAGACCATGGGCAGCGTGCCGGTGCAGCAGTGGAAGCTGCTGCTCACTGCGCTGACCGTCGGTACCTTCCTCGAAACCATCGCACTTTGGATCGTGGGGAATTCGTCATGAGCGACGGCAGCGACCTTGGGCTTTTGCTGCTCGGCCCGGCCGGGGCGACCGGCTTGTACTGGATGCTCTACCGCTACTACCGCAACACCGACAAGTCCTACGACTTCGAGCACAAGGCCAGCATCGAGGCCAAGCCCGTCGTCGGCGAGGACGCGAAGGTTGGCGAGATCACCGGCACGCGCGAGAAATATATCAACGGCAACAACGTGCGCAAATACCGGGATCGCGTGCGACGGGTGTAGCCGGAGAGCAGCCGCGTCATGTTTTCCGCAGCGCGGACGCCACTGCGTTGGCGCATCCTGCGTCAACGTTTTCCCTGCAGTGATTTCGAAGGTGGCTGGGCCGGCAGGATTCGAACCTGCGGATGCCGGGATCAAAACCCGGTGCCTTACCGCTTGGCGACGGCCCAACGTTGAGCGAATTCAATTGTGGTGATGTTTTTCCCGCGCTTCGTGCAGCGGCGAGCGGTTCACCCCGCGCGCTGTCCAGGCGCGGAACGGCGGCGGACATTGGCGCACAATGTCATCCGCGTCGCGCTGCGATGCCACTGCGACGAATCCGCAACCGCCACTGCCGGAGAGTCGCGCGTCGCCGAAGCGATCGAGCCAATCCAGCGCCGCCGCGACCTGCGGAAATCGCGCTCGCGCCACTGGCGCGAAT
>DATIOA010000152.1:0-11227 GCA_035473575.1 Rudaea sp.
TCGTCGTAGAACAGCTCGTAGAAATCGCCCATGCGAAAGAACACCAGCGTGTCCGGATACTCCGCCTTGGCGGCGAAATACTGCTTCATCAGAGGCGTGTGCTGGGCGAGGTCGGGTGAAGACATCCGGTGGAAATCGCGAATGGGGTCGCTAGTGTAGCGTGTGCGCGCCGGGCGTTCGTCCGATTCAATGCGCTGCGTCGGCGACGAGCGGCAGATTCAGTTTTGTCAGCAGCGAAGCGAAACGACGATCCGATCTGAGGTTGGCCAGCAGCGGATCGAATTCGAGATACATGAAACTGGCATCGTGCAGCGCATAGGCGCGATCCAGCCATGCGAACGCCTGATCCTTTTCGCCACGCCATGCGTAAACTTCGGCGGCCTGATAGGGCAGGATGTGCCCGTAGCGTTGGATCAGGAGCTGCAATTCACGTTCCGAAGCCGCCGCGTCGCCCAACGTGTGGCGGGCGAGAGCCAGTCCGGTAAGTCGCAACACATGGGCGCTGTCGTCGAAGTGCGGAATGGCCGTTTCAGTGCGGCCCTGCAGCAGATCCGCCAGTCCCAGGTAGTAATGCGCGTGCTCGTCGAGTGGCTGGATGCGTATGGCTTGCGTGAGCGCGTCGCGCGCCCGGTCGAAATCTCCCAGTGCGACGTAGTGGTAACCCATCACGGTCCAGGCCCAGCCCGATTCCGGATCGAGCTGGGTCGCGCGTTGCGCGAGCGCTATCGCTGCGGGCAGGTCGCCAAGCGCCGCTTCCAGACGGCAGCGCGCGCGCAGATACATATCCGTATCCGCTGAGCTGCGGGCCTTGCCGAGTTCGAGATCGACGCGCGCGCCGGCCCAATCCCACCAATGTGCATATTTGCGTTCGGCGCGCAAAAAGTACGGATCTGCTCGATCCGGCGATTCGGCGATGACCTGATCGAGGATTTCCATCGCGCGCCGTTTGCCGGCGAGCGCCTCTTCGGCGCTGTCGGCATAGAGTCCGGAATAGCTGAGCAGGTCGGCGAGCATCAGCCATGCGTTGACATAGTGCGGATCGATGGCCACGGCATGCTCAAGGTGCGCGATCGAGCGCCGATTGGCGGTCTCGTCGTCCTTGAATACCTCGTGTGCCAACAGGTATTCGTGATAGGCCTGCGCATCGCTGGTGCCGCGCTGCGACAGGTTGCGCCGTTGTTCCGGCAGCAATTCGATGCGCAGTGCGCTGACGATCGCGCGCGTGAGCTCGTCCTGCATCGCGAACAATTCGGCGATCGGCCGGTCGTAGGTGCGCGACCAGAGATGGTAGCCGTCCGTCGTGTCGATCAACTGCACGGTGACGCGGATGCGGTCGTCGGATTTGCGCACGCTGCCTTCGAGCACGGTGTCCACGTTGAGTTTCTTGCCGATGGCCAGGACGTCCGCAACCTGGTTGCGGAACGCGAACGAGGACGTGCGTGCGACGGCCTTGAGCTGCGGTATCTGGGCGAGGTCGTCGAGCAACTGCTCCGCAAGTCCGTCGGCAAAGTGCTGCTGATTGTGTTCCGGGCTGAGATCGACGAAGGGCAGCACTGCGATGGAAACCGGTTTGCCGCCAAGTTGCGTGTGCGCCGCCGGCACTGGCAAGACGATCCAGGTGGCTACGGCGGCCAGCGCCAGCAGTACAGCCAGTGAGCCAACCATTGGCCAACGAAGGCGTGGCACCAACGATTTTGCCGCTCCGGCGGGAAGCAAAGGAGCGGACTCGACAATGGGTGGAGTTTCGGTGGGCGGGTCGGCTGCTGACGTCGCGATGTTCTCGACGCTCGCCACGAGCCGGTAGCCATATCCGTGCACGACGCGCAGCAGTTCGCCATCGGGATCGTCCAGTACCTGGCGCAGGCGGCCAATCGCCTTGGCCAACGAGTTTTCGGTGACGACGCGGCCCGGCCAACCGGCGCGCAAGAGGGCTTCCTTGCTCACGGTTTCGCCGGCATTGGTGAGCAGGCAGCGCAGCAGGTCCACGCTGCTGCGATCCATGGGCACAGGACTACCGTCGATGCGAAGGCTCTCGTCGTGTTCGTCGAGTTCCACGTTCCCGAAACGCCAGCGCGCCGGGGCAGCGCCGCTCGCGACGATAAAACCAGGATCGCTCGAAAGCAGGTTCAAGCTGTTTCCCCATGCCGCTGGCGGCTGCGCCGCGCGGTCTATTCAGAAGATATCAGAAATTTTCAAGGGTTTTCAGTTCCACCGCCCGTAGCGCATGCGGTATGAGGGCTGGAGGATCCAGAACCCACAGGGGAAATGCGATGAAACAGATATTCGCGGTTTGGTTGGCGGGTTCGTTCCTGTTCAGTGCCGCCCAGGCGCAGTCGCTGTCCGACGCCGTTTTCAATGCCGGCTTCGAGTCCGGCATCGTCTTGCAGGGTCGGGCCGGATATCCGGGTCCGCTGGCCGGTGCGGTCGTCGAATTGCATCTGGGCGGCTATGTCGCGACTGCACGGACCCAGGCCGACGGCAGTTACCGGCTGTTCGCCGAGCAACGCTATTTCTCGCCCGTCACGATCGCCGAGCTCTTCGCGATTGGACAGGGTGCCGATGCGGCGCTGGTCTGGGCCAGTCCCCTCGGGCCGAGCGATCGCCTGCTCAGTCTCGCCAGTGGCGGCACGCTCGCGTTTCCGACCGAGGCGTTCCTGAATCTGAATCCACGCACCACCGCGCTCGCCGGCGCGCTACGTGCCTACAATGGATTTACGCCGATCGCCGACAAGGCCACCTTCTACAAGGCCGCGCGCAGTTATCAGGATTACGTACAGGATCTGACCTATGCGCTCGCCCTGGTGGCACGCGGCGATCAGGCCTTGCCGGCAAATGCAGCGAACACATTCGCGGCTGTGGCATCGATGGCTCCCTCGCAACAACTTTTCGCGGATGAGTTCGGCCTTGCCAATGTGGATTGCACGGCCAATCCGACGGCACCGCTTTGCGTGGTGCGGGCCACTTTGCCTACCGACCCGGCGATCCTTCCTACCTATCCCTGGAACGATGGTCGTACCTATCTTTTCGGCATGTACGGCTTTGACAACAATATCGAACAACCCTTTGTGGCCCGCCCGCATGCGACCACGGCGGATTTCCTTATCAACGGCGCCTTCGTGACCCTCGACTCCGCTGTGCAAGGCGACGGCAGCTACACACTGACGCTATCCGGCGGCGCGACGATCAGTTCGGAAGATAGCTATCCGGTCATTGCTCCCTACGGCCAGGTGCACCAGCATGACGAGTTGATCGCCGTTCACGTGCGCAATGTGCGCGGACCGGGTGGGCAGACCGAAGTGCATGGGGCCGGGGACCATCGCGTTACCTACCCCGACAATTCGGGGATTTCGCAGCCGGTTTACTATTCCGATACTTTTGGCCTGCCCAGGTACGCCGGCAGCGATACGCTGCCGCCTGAACTCGCTGCTGATGTGCCGACGATTGCCAATCACGGCTTTGTGCTGGCCTCGCCATTTGCGGTGCCGATCACGGCTGGAAACGGATTCGAGAGTCCTTACGGCTACGATGTGTATGCGTTTGGCGCAAGCTCCGGTTCGACCGAGCGCCAAGGCAAATCGTATACTTTTTCCGTCACCGGTCCGGCATCGTTCTCGGTTGATTTCACCGCGGAAACGACCACAGTTGAAGTTCAGTTCATCAACGAGGAATCCCCTGGTATCTGGCTGGTGAGTGTGCATGCCACGGGGCCTTCATCGGAGCAGTTTTTCGAGAGCCTGCTGCTGGAAACCACAGGCGCTGCCGGTGGCTTTTCCGGAGCGAATGACGTATCCGACAACAGCTATGCCGCCAATGTGAACGGCGCTTACTGTGACGGTCCGTACGCGACGCTGGGTGCGTTGGCCGGCGACCCGAATGGTTGCGGCCCACCTTACTTCGGCTGGATCTTCCACAGCGGTTCGGCCACGGTCAACAGACTTAAAAACGGCGCGCCGTGGGGCGAATGGCAGTTGCCCGGGGGTGCCGATACGGGACGTCTGCTGTTTGCGACGCCGGGTTTCAGCGCATCTCCGATCACGCAGATACGAGGCTGGGAATTGGTCCGATCCGACGGCGCCAACGACAGCTGGGTTCTGGAGAACGTCACCGTTAACCCGGATGCCAGCACGAATGCACCACCGGTCAGCTTCAAACCGACGGGACGGCTGACTCACGTTCGCAAGCAGTGAGTCCAATCCACGGCATGGCGCGTTCATGCGCGCGCCATGCCGCGCGGCGCAGCACGCGATGAGCATTCATCGCTTGTGTGTTCCATCCGCCACGAGGGGCCTTGTCATCCAACCGTAACCAAATCCCGCTGTAATCGCGCCGCCACAGACTTTACGATAGGCTGTCACGGTGCAAAAACGCATACTCATCGTCGAAGACGAAAGCTCGATCCGCGACATGGTCGCGTTCGCGCTGCGCAAGGCCGACATGGAGCCGATGGCGGCCGCGGATGCGCGCGAGGCGCAACTCGCGATCGCGGCCACGGTGCCGGACCTGATCCTGCTCGACTGGATGCTGCCGGGAATGAGCGGGCTGGAGCTGGCGCGGCGCCTGCGCAAGGAAACGCTCACCGCCGAGGTGCCGATCATCATGCTCACCGCGCGCGGCGAGGAGATGGACCGCGTCAGCGGACTCGAGGCTGGCGTGGACGATTACGTGGTCAAGCCTTTCTCCACGCGCGAACTCATCGCCCGCATCAAGGCGGTGTTGCGCCGCAGTCACGGCGATGACGGCACCGGCGTCATCGAACTCGGCGGTCTGAGGATCGACGGTCCTGCGCATCGCGTGTACGCGAGCGCGGAAACGGTGCCGATCGGTCCGACCGAATATCGCCTGCTGCATTTTTTCATGACCCATGCCGAGCGCGTATACACGCGTGCGCAACTGCTCGATCATGTCTGGGGCGGCAGCGTCTACGTCGAGGAGCGCACCGTGGACGTGCATATCCGCCGCCTGCGCCAGACCCTGCAACCGTGGCGACTGGATGGATTGATCCAGACCGTGCGCGGTGCCGGTTATCGGTTTTCGGCCACGACGGCGTGATGGCATCGCGCGCGCGCCGGCTCGCTGCGCAACTGCGCGACCTGCGCGATGCGGCAGCGGCATTCCCCGATGCATTGGTGCTGCTCGACGACGCCGGTCGCGTGCGCTGGATCAACCGCGCGGCAGAACGGCTGCTCGGCCTGCACTGGCCGCGCGACCGCGGTGTGTCATTGGCCGAGCGCCTGCAAGGCAGCCGGCTCGGCGACTGGCTGGGCAGCGGGCAAGCGCGCGTCGATGACATTCCTGCGCCAGCGGATGGCGATATCCGCATGAACGCGAGCCTGATCGCCTTCGGTCATGGCCAGCGCGTGCTGCGCGCGCGCGACATCACCGAACTCGCCCGGCTCGACCAGGTGCGCCGCGATTTTGTCGCCAATGTCTCGCACGAATTGCGCACGCCACTGACAGTGATTCACGGCTACCTCGAATTGCTCGATCCGGAAGAGGTGCCCGCGCTCGCCCCGGTCATCGCCGAGATGCGCGCGCAATCGCGGCGCATGGGCCAGATCGTCGAGGATCTGCTCACCCTGTCGCGATTGGAAATGCAGCGCAATGTGCCGGAAGAACATGTGGCAACGGCGCCGATCTTCGCCACCATCCGCAAGGAGGCCGAAGCACTGAGCCAGGGCCGCCACCGCATCGTGCTCGAGGATAGTGCGCACTGCGACCTGCTCGGATCGCCGAAGGATTTGCACAGCGCGTTTTCCAACCTGGTCAGCAACGCGGTGCGCTACACGCCGACCGGTGGCGAGATCGTCATTCGCTGGCGGCGCACGCCGACCGGCGCGGAATATTCGGTGACCGATACGGGCTACGGCATCCCCGCCGAACATCTGGCACGCCTGACCGAGCGTTTCTACCGCGTGTCGTCCAGTCGTTCGCGCAATACGGGTGGCACGGGCTTGGGACTGTCCATCGTCAAGCATGTGCTGAACCTGCACCAGGCTCGGCTGGTCATCGCCAGCGAACCCGGCAAGGGCTCGACATTTGCGTGCCAGTTCGACCAGGCGCGCCTGCTCGAGGTCGGTGGCGACGCGGCTTGATCGTTCGCGATGTCATCGAACCGTAATCTTTCCATCACCCCCGCGAAATACGCGGCCGGTAAAAAGTCGCTGGTCATCCACGCATGGGAGTTGTCATGTTCGCTATCCGCAAGATCGCATTCGCCCTCGGCGTCGCCGCCTCGGGATTTTCCGCTTTCGCCACGGCCGCCGATGTCACCGGCGCTGGCTCCAGCTTCGTCTATCCGGTGCTGTCGAAATGGTCGGCCACGTTCGCCGAGAAGACCGGCAACCACGTCAATTACCAGTCCATCGGTTCGGGCGGCGGCATCGCCCAGATCAAGGCCGGTACCGTCGATTTCGGCGCCTCCGACAAGCCGCTGGACGCGGAAGAGCTGGGCAAATTCGGCCTCGGCCAATTCCCCAGCGTCATCGGCGGCATCGTGCCGGCCTACAACATCGATGGCGTCGAATCCGGGAAACTCGTTCTCGACGGTAACGTCCTGTCCGGCATCTTCCTCGGCAAGATCTCGAACTGGAACGACGCGGCGATCGCCAAGCTCAATCCGGGCCTGAAACTGCCGGACGCGAAGATCACCGTCGTGCACCGTTCCGATGGTTCGGGCACTTCGTTCAACTTCACCAATTATCTTTCCAAGGTCAGCGCGGACTGGAAGTCCAAGGTCGGCGAGGGCACCGCGGTCGAATGGCCGACGGGCATCGGCGGCAAGGGCAACGAAGGCGTCTCGGCCTACGTGAAGCAGATCAAGAACTCGATCGGCTACGTCGAATATGCCTACGCGTTGAAGAACAACATCGGCTATGCGCTGATGACGAACGCCGCCGGCAAGACGATCAAGCCGGGCAATGCCGCTTTCCAGGCCGCCGCCGCTACCGCCGACTGGGCGCATGCACAGGATTTCAATCTGATCATGACCAACGCGCCGGGCGCCGATGCGTGGCCGATCACGGCGACGACCTGGGTGATCATGTACAAGCAGCCGAAGAACGCCGCGAACTCCAAGGTGGTGTTCGACTTCTTCAAGTGGTCGCTGGAACACGGTCAGGCGCAGGCGCAGGAACTTGACTACGTGCCCCTGCCCGAAGCGCTGGTCAAGCAGATCGAAGCGTATTGGCAGGCCCAGTTCAAACACTGAGCGGACTGGCGTGAAGTAAAATGAAGGACGGCACGCCGCGCTCGCGCGGCGTGCCCGGTTTTTCAACGGGATAGAGCATGGCAGTCGCAACCCACGTCGCCGATCGCGGCAACGACCGCAGCCGCGTCGACGCGCGCAACGATGCGTTGTTCCGCGGCGTGCTGCGCTTTTGCGCCTTGCTCGTCCTTGCCGCGCTGCTCGGCGCGGCCTTGTCCACGCTGTGGGGCGGCCGCGAGGTTCTGTTCGGCGACGGTTGGCGCTTCCTTACCAGCGCCAAGTGGAATCCCGTCGAAAACGTCTACGGCGCGTGGGCGCCGATCTACGGCACCCTGGTCACTTCCCTGATCGCGATCGTCATCGCCGTGCCATTGAGCTTCGGCATTGCCTTGTGTCTGACCGAGATCGCGCCGGTATGGCTGCGCACGCCGATCGCCACCGCCATCGAATTGCTCGCCGCGATTCCGTCGATCATCTACGGCATGTGGGGATTGTTCGTGTTTGTGCCGTTCATGGCCGCGCATGTCAACCCGCTGCTGGATTCCACGCTCGGCCGATTACCGCTCGTTGGTGCGTTGTTCCGGGGGCCGCCGCTGGGGCTGGGCCTGCTCACCGCCGGCATCGTGCTGGCGATAATGATCGTGCCGTTCATCTCGTCGGTGATGCGCGAGGTGTTCCAGACCGTACCCGCGCGCCTGAAGGAATCGGCGTATGCCCTGGGCTCCACGACATGGGAAGTGGTCTGGGACATCGTCCTGCCGTACACGCGGCAAGCGGTCATCGGCGGCATCTTCCTCGGCCTTGGTCGCGCGCTCGGCGAAACCATGGCGGTCACCTTCGTGCTCGGCAACGCCTACGACCTGAGCACCTCGCTGCTGATGCCGGGCACGTCGATCGCCTCGTCCATCGCCAATGAATTCAACGAAGCGGTGGGCACGCACCGCTCGGCGCTGATTGCGCTCGGATTCCTGCTGTTCGTGGTGACGTTTGTCGTGCTGCTGATCGCGCGCTGGATGTTGCGCTCGCTCAAGCGCCGGGAAGGGAACGCATGAGCACCCGCGTCTACCGTCGCCGCGAGGCGAAGAACGTCGTCGCGCAGGTGCTGGCCAGTGCCGCCGCGCTGCTGGCGCTGTTCTTCCTGGCCTGGATCTTGTGGGTGACGGTCAGTCGCGGCGTGCAGGCGATTGGCGTGCCGCTGTTCACCAAGATCACCGCCTATGCCGATCAGGGCGGCCTTGCCAACGCCATCGTCGGCAGCCTGATCATGGATCTCTCGGCCATTGCCCTGTGCGCACCGGTCGGCGTGCTGGCCGGCGCGTACCTGGCCGAATACGCGCGCGGCACGCGTCTTGGCGAGACGATCCGCTTCCTCAACGACATCCTGCTGTCCGCGCCGTCCATCGTGCTCGGCCTGTTCGTGTACGTGATCGTCGTGTTGCCGATGACCGCCGCGACGAACGGCTCGATCACGTTCTCCGCGCTGGCCGGTTCCATCGCGCTCGCCCTGATCGGTCTGCCGGTGATCGTGCGCACCACCGACGAGATGCTGCAACTGGTGCCGTCGACGCTGCGCGAAGCCGCGCTCTCGCTCGGCATCCCGCAGTGGAAACTGACCGTGCAGGTGCTCATGCGCGCGGCGGGTTCGGGTATCCTCACCGGCGTGCTGCTTGCGCTGGCGCGGCTCGCTGGCGAAACCGCGCCGCTGTTGTTCACCGCGTTCGGCAACAATTTCATGGCGTACAGCCCGCTCGCAAAGATGGCCAGCCTGCCGGCGGCAATCTACCAGTACACCAACGATCCCAACCCGGCGATGCATGCCATCGCCTGGGCGGGAGCACTGCTGATCACCCTGTTCGTGCTGGCGTTGAGCCTGCTTGCGCGGGCACTGTTCGCCCGGAAGAAGACGAGCCATGACTGAACTTGCCACTGCCGCTATCCCGATCGCGCCAGCCGAGTCCGCCCGCGTCAAGATCGCCGTGCGTGGGCTGGATTTCCACTACCACGATTTCCACGCGGTCCGGAACATCCACATGGATATTCCCGAGCGCAAAGTCACCGCGATCATCGGGCCGTCCGGTTGCGGCAAGTCGACCCTGCTGCGCGTGTTCAACCGCATCTACGCGATCTATCCGAAACAACGCGCCGATGGCGAGGTGCTGCTGGATGGCGAGAACATCCTGGATCCCGGCTACTCGCTCAACCGCCTGCGCAGCCAGGTCGGCATGGTGTTCCAGAAGCCGGTGCCGTTTCCGATGACGATTTACGAAAACGTCGCCTATGGCATCCGCCATCACGAAGCGCTGTCGCGCCCGCGCATGGACGAGCGCGTCGAGCAGGCGCTGCGCGCGGCGGCGTTGTGGGACGAGGTCAAGGACAAGCTCAAGCGCAGCGCGCTCGGCCTGTCGGGCGGCCAGCAGCAACGTGTTTGCATCGCGCGCGGCATCGCGCTGCGCCCGCAGGTGCTGCTGCTCGACGAGCCGACCTCGGCGCTCGATCCCATCGCGACCGGACGCATCGAGCAACTGATCGAGGAATTGAAGAAGGATTACACCATCGTCATAGTCACCCACAACATGCAGCAAGCGGCGCGTGTTTCGGATTTCACCGCGTTCATGTACATGGGCGAATTGATCGAATTCGGCGATACCGAGAAAATCTTCACCAAACCCGACAAGAAGCAGACCGAAGACTACATCACGGGACGTTTCGGCTGAACGAGGAAATCCACATGGGCAACGAACACACCATCAAGAGTTACGACGACGAACTCGCGCGCCTGACCAGCGAAATCGTGCGCATGGGCGAACTCGCCGCGACGCAACTGGAAGCGGCCATCGACGTGGTCGAGCGCCGCGACGGGCGCGCGGCCTTGCGTGTCGTCGAGAACGACGACGCGATCGACGCGTTCGAGCAGGAGGTCAGCCACGACGTGGTGCGCCTGCTCGCGTTGCGTGCGCCGATGGCGCGCGACCTGCGCGAGGTTTTCTCCGCGCTGCGCATCGCTTCGGACATCGAGCGCATCGGCGACTACGCCGCCAACGTCGCCAAGCGTTCGATCCCGCTGTCGATGGTGGCGCCGGTGGCGCCGGCGCGCGGACTGCGCCGCTTGTCGGATCTCGCCGTCGCGGCGGTGCGCAAGGTGCTCGACGCCTACCGCGATCGCGATGCGGACAAGGCGCACGAAGTCTGGGACGAGGACGCGGAACTGGACGACGCCTACACAGGCCTGTTCCGCGAACTGCTCACCTACATGATGGAAGACCCGCGCAGCATCACCTCGTGCACGCACCTGCTGTTCATGGCCAAGAACATCGAACGCATCGGCGACCATGCCACCAACATCGCCGAAAACGTCTGGTTCGCGGTCACCGGCAAGCCGTTGCAGACGCCGCGCCGCAAGGGCGACGTGACGGCCGAGCCCATAATGCCGCATCTGGGGACAAGTCCCGAATAACCTGCTGCGCTCGCGACGGTACTTCGAGACTTGCGTAAGTGACGAACCCACGCATTGCAATTGTTGGCACAATGCGACTTCGGATATTCCGGAGTCGTGCGTGGCCGCGATGAATCCTGCCCCGCAGGTCGAGAGCTTTTTCCACAAGGATACGTGCACGTTCACGCACGTCGTCTACGACCGCGTTGGCGGCACGGCGGCGATCGTCGATCCGGTGCTGGACTACGACGCCGTCGCAGCGCGCACGTCGACGGTTTCCGCCGATGCCGTCGCCGACTTCGTGCGGCAGCGCAATTTGCACATGGCGTGGATCCTGGAAACGCACGCGCACGCGGATCACCTGAGCGCGGGCGCTTATCTGCGCGACGCGCTCGGCGCGAAGCTCGCCATCGGCCGCGGCATCGTCGGCGTGCAGATGCATTTCAAGGGGGTATTCGGATTGGGCGACGAGTTCGTCGCTGACGGCAGCCAGTTCGACCGCCTGTTCGACGATGGCGATACATTCGCGATCGGCGATTTGCATTGCCGCGTCATGGCCACGCCCGGTCATACGGCGGACAGCCTCACGT
>DATIOA010000153.1:0-2258 GCA_035473575.1 Rudaea sp.
GCTACGGTGTGGCTGCACATGGGCGCGTTCGGGCCCAGGCGCGTGGTCACGCTCGACGACCAGCACACACCGGCGGCGCCGTACCAGCTCATCAACAACGATTACAGCCTGCTCGATGCTTCGGACCTCGTCTTCATCGACGCGCCGGGCACCGGCTTTTCGCGCCTGCTCGTGAACGAGAAGGACAAGGCCAAGCGCGCCGTGGCGATGAAGGAACGCGGCAAGGAATTCTATGGCGTGGACCAGGACGCCCATGCCTTTGCCCAGTTCATCACCAAATTCCTGACCGAGTACGGACGCTGGAATTCGCCCAAGTACCTGTTCGGCGAAAGCTACGGCACCACGCGTTCGGCGGTGCTCGCCAACGTGCTGGAAACCGAGCAAAGCGTCGATCTCAACGGCGTCATGCTGCTGTCGCAGATCCTTTCGTTCGCCAACGACATCGACGCGCCGCAATACGATCCCGGTGTCGACCAGCCCTATGCGCTGGCGCTGCCGACCTATGCGGCGACGGCGTGGTACCACCACAAGCTGCCGAACCAGCCGGCCCAACTCGAACCCTTCCTGCACGAGGTCGAACAGTTCGCGATGTCCGACTACACGGTCGCGCTCGCGGCCGGCTCCACGCTCGATCCGGAAAAGCGCAAGGCGATCATCGCCAGGCTGCACGACTACACCGGCCTGCCGGAGTCCTATATCGACAAGGCCGACCTGCGCGTGTTCGGCGGCGAGTTCGAGAAGACCCTGCAGGATTCGGCGGATCTGACCACCGGACGTTTGGATTCGCGCTTTTCAGGCCCGAGCATGGATCCGCTGGAGCAGCAGTCGGCCTACGATCCGCAGTCTGCGGCGATCAGCTCGGCCTACGTGTCGATGTTCAACGACTACGCGCGGCGCACGCTCAAGTTCGGCGATGGCATGACCTTCCACGAATTCGGCGACGTGCATCCGTGGGACTGGAAACATCAAGTCCCCGGCCTGCCGCCAGGATTCTTCCCGTCATCGACGAATGTGATGACCGATCTCGCCGTGGCAATGAAATACAACCCGCAGCTGCACGTATTGCTGGCCGGCGGTTACTACGACTTGGCCACGCCGTATTTCGCCGCCGAATTCGAGATGCGCCATCTGCCGATTCCGCAGAAGCTGCAGGCGAACATCGAGTACGCGTTCTTCCCCTCGGGGCACATGGTCTACGCGCACGAAGAATCGCTGAAGAAGCTGCACGATGTGGCGGCGGCGTTTATTGGCCGCACGGACAACTTGAGCCACTGAAGATTTTCAACAGTTGATCACGCGGTCGCGCTGATTCCCGGCAACCGCTTGTGCAGTTCGGATTCGGGGAATCCGAGTGTGGTGGTGATCTGCTGCAGGAAGCGCGTTTCGCCCGGACGGATGCGCGCGTCGGCGATCGCCAGGCGCAGCAGGCCGGTGTAGAGCTTGTCGACTTCGCTCGAACCCGGCTTGAATTCCGCGAACAGGCGGCGTACGTCCGCCTTGAAATCGTAATCGCGGCGGCAGCCGGTGGCGAACGCTTCGGTTGCGACCTGGCGTGCCCGCGCGGTGAGCTTGAGTTCGTTCATCCAGGTATTCGTGAACGCGGCTTCTTCCGCCGAGACCACGCCGTCGGCGCGCGCCATCGCGCCGAGCAGTCCGAACGAAACCTGGATCAGCAGTTCCTGGTGCGGGTCGAGCTTGCCGCTGAACAATTCGCCGAAAGCGTTCTTGACGTCGCGGAACAGATTGCCGCTTGTCGCGGCGGTGTCGTTGGACATGACCGCACCTCCCCGTGGATGCGGTCATGTTGCGCCAGAATCGAAAAAATGAAAAGCCCCGTTGCGGGCGTTCAGTTCTGCGATTTTGCCCAGCGCTCGTACTGCGCTTTCGTGATGCTGTTGGCGTGGTGCGCGATGTAGTCGAAATCGTTCTGCAGCGGCGGGTAGGCCTGCGCTTGTTCGCGCGTGATCCTGCCCGTGTGGCCGGCGTCGAGCGTGGCGAACGTCGGCGGCGGCCCGTAATGATCCGGCGCCGGCTGGCCGGACGTCAGCGTGACGCGGGTGCCGTCGGCCTGGGTGAATTGCACGGTCTGGTCCTGCGCGTAGGCGCCGGCGCTGGCAAGCAGGGCGGACGCGGCTAACAATGTGTGTATGCGGTTCATGGCAATCTCCTGAATCGATCGCCTGTTTGACAGGCACGATACACTTCGTCGATTGGATCGAAGCGTACGCATGAGCAGACCGGAAAGCGGCGGCGAAGTT
>DATIOA010000154.1:0-4901 GCA_035473575.1 Rudaea sp.
GGTTCGAGCACGTCCTCGATCGTGCCGCGCTCCTCCGACAACGCCGCGGCGAGCGAATCCGCACCGACCGGACCGCCGTCGAAATGCTCGATGATGGTCTCCAGCAGGCGCCGGTCGAGCGCGTCGAAGCCTTCGGCGTCGACTTTGAGCATGCCCATCGCGGCGATGGCGACTTCGCGCGTGATCGTGCCGTCGGCCTTGATCTGGGCGTAGTCGCGCACGCGCCGCAGCAGGCGGTTGGCGATGCGCGGCGTACCTCGCGCGCGCTTGGCAATTTCGTCAGCGCCGTCGTCTGCGCAGGCGATGCCGAGGATCTTCGCCGAGCGGCGCACGATGGCGGCGAGTTCGTCCGGCGTGTAGAACTCCAGGCGCTGCACGATGCCGAAGCGGTCGCGCAACGGACTGGTCAAAAGGCCCGCGCGCGTGGTCGCACCGATCAGGGTGAATGGCGGCAAATCGAGCTTGATCGAACGCGCAGCCGGACCCTCGCCGATCATGATGTCGATCTGGTTGTCCTCCATCGCCGGATAGAGGATCTCCTCGACCACCGGCGACAGGCGATGGATCTCGTCGACGAACAGCACGTCGCGCGGCTGCAAATTCGTGAGCAACGCGGCGAGATCGCCGGCGCGTTCGATCACCGGGCCGGAAGTGCTGCGCAGATTCACGCCGAGTTCGTTCGCGATGACGTGCGAGAGCGTGGTCTTGCCCAAGCCCGGCGGGCCGAAGATCAGCACGTGGTCGAGCGCTTCGCCGCGGCGGCGCGCCGCCTCGATGTAGATCGAAAGCTGCTCGCGCACCGCCTGCTGGCCGAGGTATTCGGCGAGTTTTTGCGGGCGGATCGAGGCTTCGGCGATTTCGTCCTCGCGCGTGGCGCCCGGGGCGATGACGCGGGTGTCGTTCATGCCGCCATTATGGCAGAGCGATCAGATTTCCACCTGCGTTCCCAACTCGATCAGGCGGTTGCCGGGAATGCGGAAAAACGCCGTGGCCGAGCTCGCGTTGCGTGCAAGGAACGCGAACAGCCTGTCGCGCCACAATGGCATGCCGGGACGGTCGGTGGCGACGATGCTTTCGCGGCTGACGAAGAACGTCGTGTCCATCATGTCGAAGCCGATGCCCTTGGCCGCGCAGCTTTGCAGCGCGGCGGGGATGTCCGGATCCTCGGCAAAACCGAAACGCAGGGTCAAACGGAAGAATTCGTGACCGAGCGCGGTGATCTCGGTGCGCTCGCCGTATTCAGCGACCGGCGATTCGAGCGTCTCGACCGTGAGCAGCACGTTGCGCTCGTGCAGCACCTTGTTGTGCTTGAGGTTGTGCAGCAGCGCGTTCGGCACCGCATTGATGTTCGCAGTCAGGAACACGGCCGTGCCCGGCACGCGCAGCGGCGGATGCTCGGCGAGGCTGGCGATGAACGGCTCCAGCGCCAGGCCCGTTTGCTTCAATTCGCGCAGCACCAGATCGCGCCCGCGCCGCCAGGTGCTCATGATCGTGAACACGACGATGCCGAGCGCCAGCGGCAGCCAGCCGCCGGTTTCGATCTTGTCGAGGTTGCCGCTGAGGAAGGACAAGTCAACGAACAGGAACAGGCCGCCGACCACGACCACGCGCCACCACGGCCAATGCCAGAGGTTGCGGAATACGAACAACACCAGGATCGAATCGATCGTCATCGTGCCGACCACGGCAATGCCATACGCCGCCGCCAGGTTCGCGGAGGACTGGAATCCCAGCACCACCGCCACGATCAACACCAGCAGCATGCGGTTGATCCACGGCAAATAAATCTGGCCGATCGTCTGCGTCGAGGTATGCCGGATCTCCATGCGCGGCAGGTAGCCGAGCTGGATCGCCTCGCGCGCCACCGAAAACGCGCCGGAAATCACCGCCTGCGAGGCGATCACCGCGGCAATCGTGGCCAGGCCGATCATGGGATACAGCAAGGGCTCGGGCACCAGCAGATAGAACGGATTGGCCACGGCGGCCGGATCGGCGATCAGCAAGGCGCCCTGTCCGAAATAGTTCAGTACCAAGGCCGGCAACACGTAGCCGAACCAGGATGCGCGAATCGGCTGGCGGCCAAAATGCCCCATATCCGCATACAGCGCCTCCGCACCCGTGATGCACAACACGACCGAACCGAGCGCGAAAAACGCGGTCCAGCCGTTTTGCGCGATGAACTGGACCGCGTAGTGTGGCGACAGCGCGCGCAGCACCAGCGGATGCTGCGCGATCTCGATCAGGCCCAGCGCCGCCAGAGTCAGGAACCAGACCGCCATGATCGGACCGAAAACAGCGCCGACTTTTCCGGTGCCGCGATTCTGGAATGCGAACAACAAGATCACGATCAGGACCGTGATCGGCACGATGGCGTGCTTGACGGCCGGCGCGGCGACTTCCACGCCTTCCACCGCCGACAGCACGGTCATCGCCGGCGTGATCACGCCGTCGCCGAAGAACAGCGCCGCGCCGAACAGGCCCAGCATGGCGATCCACCAGCGCGCGCGAACCGCGCTTTTCACGCTGCGCTGCGCGAGCGCGGTCAGCGCCATGATGCCGCCCTCGCCCTTGTTGTCGGCGCGCATGATGAAACCCGCGTACTTCACCGACACCACGAGGATCAGGGACCAGAACACGAGCGAGAGCACGCCCAGCACGTTGTCGGGCGTCACCGCGACGCCGCCATTGGTGAAGGTCTCGCGCATGGTGTACAGCGGGCTGGTGCCGATGTCGCCATACACCACGCCCAACGTGCCGAGCGCGAGCCCAGCCAGCGCCTTGCGCGTGTGTTCGGATCGCGGGTCGGTCGTCTGCGTCATCGTCGTCCCCTATCGCAATGCGGCTTTCAACGCCTTGCGGATGATCGCCTCGGCGCTGTCGCCGTCGGCAGTCGCTTCCTTGGCCAGGCGCGCCGCCTCGGCCGGTTTGTAGCCCAGTTGCTGCAGGGCGACGACCGCCTCGGATTGTGCATCGCGCGGCAGGCCGGTGACTCCACCGGGTGCCGACATGGCGATGCCGTCGACGCGGTCGCGCAATTCAACGATCATGCGTTCGGCAGTCTTCTTGCCGATGCCGGGAATGCGCGTGAGCGATGCGATGTCGCCGGCCTGCACCAGGCGCGCGAATTCGTCGGTCGACACGCCGGACAACACCGCCAGCGCGATTTTCGCGCCGATGCCGCTGACTTTTTGCACCGTGCGGAACACCGTGCGCTCGGCCTCGCGCAGGAAGCCGTACAGCGCAACCGTGTCTTCCTTGACTGCGTAATGCGTGAACAGCGCGACCTCGCGGCCGGTCTCGGGCAGGTCGAACACGGTGGACATCGGCGCCTCGAGTTCGTAGCCGACGCCGCCGACGTCGATCACCAGCCAGGGCGGCTGCTTGGAGACGAGAACGCCTTTGAGACGACCTATCATCGCCTGCGCCTCCATGCCGTTCGCGGAATCCCGATGCGTTCGATGCTCGCGCGCGTATGCGCGTGCGTGAGCGCGACCGCCAGCGCGTCGGCCGCATCGGCCTGCAGCTTGCGCGGAATGTTGAGCAGAACGCCGACCATGTGCTGGATCTGCGCCTTGTCCGCGCCGCCGCCGCCGACCACGGCCTGCTTGATTTCCTTGGCCGCGTATTCGGTCACCGGCAAACCTGCATGCACCACGGCGCAGATCGCCGCGCCGCGCGCCTGGCCGAGTTTCAACGCGGAATCCGGATTGCGTGCCATGAATACGCGCTCAACCGCCACCTCGGCCGGCTGGTGTTCGGCGATGAGCGCGCAGACTTCGTCGAAAATCTGCTTCAGGCGCAACGGAAAGGTGTCGTTGCCAAGAAGATCCAGCGCCGTGTGGAATACGTGCCGCGACGCACCGCCCGCATCCGCATCGATGATGCCGATGCCCGTGCGCTGCGAACCGGGATCGATGCCGAGGATGCGGGTCATGGTCGGAATTTTAGCACCCTGCCGGAACGCGTCTCGCGTTCACGCAGCCGGGGCGAAACGCGCCGTGCGCAAAAAAGCGATGGTCTGCTCTGCGGCGTCCTGCGAGAACAGCAGGCCCGTGTGCGTGGCCGGCACGACGACGTGATCGGTCAGTCCCGGCAGTTCGGTTTCCGCGACGCTTACCGTGCCGTCGTGCGGCGAGGCCAGCGCGCCAAACGCAAAGCCGAATCCGATCGGCAGGCGCCCGGCGACCGCGCCGACGGCCTGCTTGCCCTCCCAGCGTTCGAGGCCGCGCGTGAGCACATCCAGACTCTTGCCGATCACCAGCGAACCACCGGGAAATTGCGCCACCGTGCGCGCCACCGCGCTGCCGCGCAACGGCGAACCCAGGCAGACCACGCGACCGCGCGTGATCTCGGGCGCGCGCTGCAGCGCCTGCAACGCGACCAGTCCGCCGAGGCTGTGCCCGACAAAGTGGATTTTTTTACTTTTGTTTTTTTGCACCAGATCGACCAGGCGCTCCACGCCGATTTCCGGGCCGCGCAGCACGCTCGCGTAATCGAACAACTCGACTTCGAATCCCGCAGCCTCCAGACGGTGACGCAACGCGGCCAGGGTGAAGCCGCGCATCCACAGGCCGTGCAGCAGGATCACATGATCGTTCACGGCAGACACGGCTCAGGGTTTTACCGGCTTGACCACGCGTATGTGCACTTCCTGCAACTGCGCCTCGGGTACCGGCGACGGCGCTTCGGTCATCAGGCATTGCGCGCTGGCGGTCTTCGGGAACGCGATCACTTCGCGGATCGATTCGGTGCCGACCAAAAGCGCGGCGAGGCGGTCGATGCCGAACGCGATGCCGCCGTGCGGCGGCGCGCCGTACTTGAGCGCTTCGAGCAGGAAGCCGAACTTGGCCTGCGCTTCCTCGGCATGGATGCCGAGCAGTTCGAACACGGCGCTTTGCATC
>DATIOA010000155.1:0-2504 GCA_035473575.1 Rudaea sp.
GGCGGATGCGCAAGGAAAGCACGCTGGCGAAGGCAAACAGGATGCCGCCTGCAAGGATCAGCGCGAGCAGGCTGGCGCCGCCGAGACTGAGCAGCGCACGGTTCGTGAGCAGGGGCAGGGTGGCGCTGGTGCGCTCGAGCAGCACGGCGCCGTGAACCTCGCCATTGACCTTCAACGGCACCGCCGCGGCGAGGTCGACGTTGTCGATGCTGCTGCCGCGATGCCAGGCCGTGGCAGTGACGCCGGACAGCGCCTGCCAGACTTCGGTGGCGTCCAGACGCGGCAGGCTCGGCGCGAAGTTCGCGGCCTGACTCACCTGCGGCGCGATCAGACTGCGGTAGACGAAGCCTTCGAGCCAGCGCCGGCGCGCGCCTTTCACGCTGGCGGTGTCGGCGAGCGTGCCCGCCGCGCCCAGCACCCAGCCTTCGTCGCTGATCAGGCGCACGCGCATGCCGTCCGGCACGATGCGTTCGAGCTGCGCGGAAAGGGGTTTCGACAAACGCAGCAGGGGCAAGGTATCTGTCGATTCCGGCGCGGGTTGCGCCGAGTCGAATACGCCCAGTCCGAGGCGATCTGGCATTTGCGCGCGCGGCAGGCGCAGTTCGACGCGATAGCCGGAGCCGTCTTCCTGCCAGACGCCTTCGACGATGGTCGGCAATGCGTTGTCGCTGGCGTCGCCCAGGGTGAGTGCATCGAAATGACCGGGCGCGGCGCTGGCGAGCAGGTAACGCCGGGAAATGTCGCCGCGCTGCAAGGTCAAGGTAAGGTGATCGGCGCTTGCTGCGCGCGGATCGCTGGCGTCGACGCGGTCGCGCGTGGCGTCGCGCACGTTGGCGAAGAGATACAGCCAGTCCGTGTCGTCGCACAGCAGCAAGGTCAGCTTGCCGGGATCGTTCGCGGGGCCGAGCTTCTGCGCGAATGGCGTGAGCAGGTTCCAGTCGTCACCGTAGCCGTCCACGACCATGCGCACCGGCGCGCGCTGTACGTACAGCGCCGCGCCCGTCGGCGGCAGCGGCACGCCGAGTACGTCGAGGCTTTGCGCAATCGCATTCGCCGTGGCGATCAGGGTCTGTTCCTGGCCCTGGCGCAGCAACTGTTCCATCTGGCGCACGAACAGCCAGCCCGCCAGCGGCAGGGCTAGTGTCGACAGGGCGATCAGCAGTAATTTGAAGCGCAGGGACACGGCGTCAGCGCGTCACGGCTTCCAACGGTATCCAGCACCATGCACGGTTTCGATCGCATCGAACGTCGGATCGATGGCGATGAATTTCTTGCGGATGCGCTTGATGTGCGAGGTGATCGTCGCGTCGTCGACCACGACCTGCGCTTCGCGCATGAGCTGGTCGCGATTCTTCACGTGGCCGGGAAAGCGCACCATGGTGTGCACCATCCAGAACTCGGTCACGGTCAGCGGCACTTCGGCGCCGTTCCAGGTGATGCGCATGCGCTCGGCTTCGAGCTTGAGCGGGCCGTGCTCGACCACGGTTTCCTTCGAGGATGGCCGGCCCAGGGCATCCATGCGCCGGAACAGTGCGCTGATGCGCGCGGCAAGGTGATGCAGGCTCACATCCTTGGTCAGGTAATCGTCGGCGCCCAGGCGCAGGCCGGAGATGATGTCGAAATCCGAATCGCGCGCGGTCAGGAAGATGATCGGCAGCGTCGCAGACTTGGCGCGCAGTTCGCGGCACAGGTCGAAGCCGCCCTCGGGTTCGTCGCCGAGGCCGACGTCGATGATGACGAGTTCGGGCAGGCGCAGCGCGAATGCACGGCTGGCGTCGGGACGCGAGGCGTAACCCTGCACCTGGTAGCCGATGCGCGTGAGCGCCTCGACGTAGTTGGCGCGGATGGCGGGTTCGTCCTCGACAATGGCGATGTGGCGGGCCATGCGGTTTCCTCGGGTGGCGACGCATCCAGCTTACGGGGCGGACTCGCGCGCGGCAATCGGCGCGGTGCGGAAGTCAGGATTTGGCCATATCTCGTCGCCGTCCGGCCCGCGCCGTGTCGGCGCCGGCGCCGCGCATGCGTTCAATCTGGCCACGTTCCCAAGGAGACCACGATGAAGACCGAACGCCCCGATGCCAATACCGAACTCGCCCGCAGCTTCGAGCCATTGCGCATCGTATTTGCGGTAAGCGCCGTGCTGCTGGGGTTGATTGCCACCTTGCGTTTTTGATCGGACACGACCATGGACCTGTATCTGCCCGCCGATTATCTGAATTTGCGCGAAGAACTCGACGATTGGCGCGATGCGCCTGCCTGCCGCTATGCCGAAGCGCCGCAATACGAGCGCGAGGCGCATCAGAAAAACGAAAACGTCGACCCGAGCTGGCTCACGCTCTGATTTTTTCGACGCGCGCCGGGGAGCCGGTTCCTCCCCCAACCTCCGATGGCTTCCCGGTGCGTCTTTATCCAATGACCTCGCGCATCGCCGCGATCGTGGCCTTGTAGTCCTTCTGGCCGAAGATCGCCGAACCCGCGACGAAGGTATCGGCGCCGGCGCGGGC